>CAZXTW010000727.1:0-3728 GCA_964643525.1 uncultured Roseivirgaceae bacterium | reverse complement strand
TTTATTGGGCAGGCCACAACCAGCGAGCCACTGGTGCTGCAAGGCTGGGCAGCCAGCAGCCATGGCGATGGCCAGGTAAAATGGTTGTTTGGCGGGGCCACCCCACCAGCGCAGGGCATGGCCATTGGCAGCAAAGCTTCAGGCACCTTCATTACTGATGCAGCCCAGGCAGCCAGCCTGGGGCCATTGACCGATGCCTGCTAAAAGCCCTTGACAGACAGAAACCCTAATTCATTCTTATTCATAACCTAACAATTGCAACTATAGGCATATGCAGCCGCATAGGGTTGGCCTGCTGTGCCTGTAGCCTAACCACAAACTATTACACCCATGAAAACCGAAGCGCAAATTTTACGTGCAACACCTGGCAGCCCTGATGTTACCTTTACCTTTAGCAATACGGTAGACCAGTTTCTGACAGGCATTACCCAACTGTACTTTACCTATGGCAGCAGTGACCACCACGTGCGCACCGTAACTGCCGGCATGAGCCCCAGCAACAGCGGCGTAAATGTGAATGTGCCCGTGACAATGGTCTTGAACGACGACAGCGGCCATAACATTAGCGGCAGCTCATACCTTGATGTAGGCTGTATAGCAGCTACAGGCCAAAACACCAACAGCAGCGTGCAGCTTACCAGTGCCTTGCCGTTTCAAAGCGGAGGCACCTCTAGCGCCATTAGCCTGCAAAACAATACCTTTTTAAACGAGCCCATTATGGCTGGTTTTGATTTGAGCTATGGCAGTGACGACCACCATGTGCGCCGCATATTTGCCAAAACGGCCGTATCGTTACAGCAGGGCAGCACCGCAGCCATTACCGGTAGTGACAATATGTATGACGACTCTGGCAACAGCGCTACCACCAAAACCTTAGAGGGCAGCTACCTGGGCACTTACATTAACGGGGCCGACAGTGGCATTGTGGCTGTTGAACAAAGCTTTGCCACCGGTGCACCAGCCACAAGCATTGACCTGTCTGGCCAGACAGGTGGCAAACCATTAACTGGTGCGGCAGTGTACTTAAAATCGTTTGACCTTTCCTACGAAGACGACCACCATGTTGAGTTTATCCGTGCGGGTGCCAGCAACGTTGCTTTTGACGGTACTACCATAACCTTTACACCCTGGGCACAAATGGAAGACGACGGCGGCCGCAAAGCCTCTGGCAGCATTACCCTCATTATTGTAGGCACTGTTGATGCCTAATTGCCTGTTCTAAGCTTCCTTGAGTATGTAACAGCCCGCTCTCTGAATAGGGCGGGCTGCCTTTAATTATCCCCTCCCACCAATACCCAAACACCTAACACCATGGCCAACAACCCATCATCAGCCCCGGGCATCAGGGGCTTTCAGTTTGATACCGGCACCATCGGTAACCTCAAAAAGTCGGTTAACCTGTTCAGGGGCGACGTAAACTTTAACCAAAACCTCATTAGCCTGCCCGCCCGCCCCGGCAAAAGCGAGCTGAATGTAGACCTCTCGGTACTGTACCAAAGCAACGTGCACCTGCAGGCCCGGCAGTGGAACCGGGCCGCCAGTGACAACGGCGGGGCCACCGGCATGCTGGGCCTGGGCTGGGACCTGCCCCTTGACGAAATTGGTATGGACAATACCGGGGCCATAACGCCCGCCACACGCAGCTATTACTACGGGGCCAGCAACAATAAAAACCCACTGGTGCGCAACCAGGGGCCCAACCCCTTCCGGTTTTCAATGGCCACCAGCAACACCCCGGTTGATGGGCAGCCCATTGGCACCACCATACAGCAGCAGTTTTTGGCCAATGGCATTGCCATTGATGCCCAGGCCGTAGCCACCAGCAACGGCAGCGGTGGCTTTACCATTACTGACAGCACTTACCTGCAATTGTTTACCATTGAGCCGGCCAATGGGCAACTGTTGGTGCTTGACGGTGGCGAAAGCTACCAGCTGCAAACCTACCAGTTTTGGAAAATATTGTACTACCCCGTGTTTGAGCGTTGGGTAATTGTAAAAGAAAGTGGCGTTACCTACAGCTATGGTGGCTATAACCCCACCACCAATAAAAATAAAAACGGCTACAACACCAGCGTGGGCAACGCCGTGCAATGGTCAGTGGGGTGGACGGACCCCAACAATGCCGGCAAAACCATCTGGACGGGCAGCAGCAGCCTTGACGCAACCGGTGCCCAAATGCAGTTTGCCAATAACTGGCGCCTGCAGGCCATTACCGACCGCTGGGGCGACCAGGTGCAGTATGCCTACAACCAGTTTGGCCCTGATGGTACCTATGCCACCTACAGCACCCAGTGGCGCGATGCCGAGGCCAATTTGCTGCCCGTGGTAGAGCAGCAGGTGGGCACCAACGGCCTGCCCTATACCAAAGCCAATTACCTGACCAGCATAGTTGACTCGTTTGGGCGTACGGTTATTTTTAACTATGCCGATAAAGCTTATACACCATATACTGGCAGCAGCAGTGCCGCTGCCGCGCGCGAATACCTGGACCCCCACCGCGAACTGAGCCAGCAGGTGGTAGCCAACGACCCCAGCACCTACCCAAGCCCCAATGCTTACCAGGACAGGTACGAAACCAAGTACCTGGCCAGCATTGATGTAAAAAGCAGCAGCGGAAAACAACTGTTTGGCATGCTATTGAGCTACCTGCCCGTGACCGACAGCTATGCCGGGTACGATACGACCGACCGACTGTTTGGTGATACCATTAAAAGGCAGCTAAGCGGCATTACACAAACCAACGCCATAGGGGAGACCCTGCTACAGGCCAATGGCCCCGAAATGGCTTTTACCTATAGCACCAATACTGACCCCAACCCCGGTGCCCTGCAAACCATTACTTACCCTGATGGGGGCGTGGCCACTTATACCTACACCCAGCAAGACCTTGACATTTGCGACCGCCAGATAACCATTACCCCCCCGGCCAGCCTGGGCAGCTCGGCCAGCCCCAGGGTGTTTTACGGCAATGATTATGTGGTGACCCTATGGACCAACGCTGCCTTAACCAAACTATCTATGCGGGTGTATACCTGGCTGGGCCACTGGGAAGTATGGGAAATGACCGACAACGTGAATGCCTCTTTATTGTACAACAACCCCAACGGCAGCATACACGTAAGCGGCAACCTGACCAACCTGTTGAATGTAACGGTAGGCGAAGATTATTATGTGGTGCATTTTAGCGATGGCGATACTGTGCAGGCCTATGCCTTTGTAAAAGACGGGGGCCGCCCCGGCCAGTGGGTGCCCTTTCAGGCCAATGGGGGCCAGCCAACAGCCTGCAACGTGCCCTCGGCTACGTGGCCGGCCAGCTCAACAGTAAGCTTCTTCCCTGGGGGCTCATGGTTTGTAGCGCTTGAAAAAACCGCAGCAGCCAAATTTAGCCTGTTCCGCTATACCTACCGCTGGGCGCAGCTGGTGGGCAGTGACTGGGTGCGCCATGCCTGGACGGCCGAGCAGCCCATTACCGAAACGACCGATACCTTATATATTGGTGCCGCAACTGACTGCTACTTTACCCTGCGCTATGCCAACAGTGTGGCCACGGCCAGCCTGAACTGGCTGGGCACCCAGCTTAACTGGCAGGCGGGCGGCACCAAAACCATTAGCAACTTTAACAACCCGCAAACCAGCAATGCGCTGGCCGTAATGGGCCAGTCGTTTGCCGTATTCAGTAACCAGACCCGCAACCCCAACAACTTTGTGTATTATGACCTGAGGGTGTT
>CAZXTW010000726.1:0-3729 GCA_964643525.1 uncultured Roseivirgaceae bacterium | reverse complement strand
CCAGGGCCTCGTTAGGTTGACTTTTATTTGCCATACCACCAAATATAAGCTGAACAGTGAATACATGAATACATTTGCAGGGTACCTGGCCTATCCATTTGTTTTTTATTGTTTGATGAAGCGTACTTTATCAACGCCCTCGATCATTTCCATGGTAAACTGGGCGGCGGTAAAGTTTTTGCTAAAGCCGGGCACGGTCTGGGCAATGGTGGTGGCCAGCTGGCTGATGTCAATCACCAGGTTGCTGGCCTGTCCGCTAAAGGGCACCGCAACCGTTACCTGCTGGTTGTTGCTGCCTTCAAGGGGCTGGCCGTCTTGATTGCGCAGGGGCCTGGTATACTGCCCGTTGGTTTCATCTACCCCCATATGAATGCTGTCAGGCCGCTTGCTGAGGTCAAGCGTTTTAGCCTTGCCCTGAAACAGGCACAGCAGCACGGTATCTGACAGAAAGGCCTGCCGCAGTACAGGCAGGGGCTGCTCTGTAGCGGGGTTGTACTGGCTGGGGTCGTTGATGCGCTGGCTGTAGGCAGCCACCTGCATATCGGGCCAGCCAGCCACCACCTGTGAGCGCAACAAAAACCCCGTAATGGGGGTGGGGCTGCCACTGGTGAGCTGTTGCTGCTTTTGGCTGGGGCTGGCAGTAGCCACTGCACTGCCCACGCTAAAGGCCCCATCAACCAGGCAGGCCATCCATATGGGGTCTAAGGTAAAGAACCTGATTGATTCAGCAGGCAGCAGTTGCTCATTTGGCACCAGGTAGTTAAAGGGCACTGGCTTGAGCAGGCTCAGGTCAGTAAACCAGGCGTCTAGCGTACCAAAGTCGGGCTCGCCGGCATCAGGGTCAGGGAAGTTTTGCAGGGGCAGGTGGGCCGTCAGGGCACTCTGCTCAATTTTAATAAGTTGTTGGGTGTGGGTCTGCTTCCACTGCTGCAGTTGCAGGGCCACGGCAGTGTTTTGTACTATTAACAGGCGGCCCAGCTGCCAGGCAGCTGCATAAGAAGCATCAAACATGGCCAGGTCAGGCCAAAAGCGCAGCAAAGCATCTGCACTGGGGGCGGGCAGGGCAATGCCTGCCGTGGCGGGGTCAGTGGGGTTCTCTCCAGGGATGAGCGGGCCCCGGTACCATGATACGGACTGGCTGCCGTCACGAAAAAAGTGGTTGGCAGGTACATAGCCCGCCTCAAGCAGGGTTTTGCCCTGGCCTGTGGCCTGGGTGTTGGCCAGTTGCAGCGTGCCCGGCTGGTGGTTAAGCTGCTTTAACAAGGTTTTAAAATCGGTATTGGCCTCAGCCTGGCTTAGGGTGCTGTACTGCCAGCTGTGAAGTACAATAAAACGAATGGCCTCACTGTTTTTGGCGTTGCCCAAATCAAAGCCTTTGCTGGTGTAGCGCCCCTCTACCGAAACCAGGTAGGCGGTGTATGGTGTGGCCGCTGCGGGCAGGCGGCTGCCCATGATTATGGCCAGGGGCTCGTTGTCAGTTTCATCTGCATTGTTTTTGCCCTTACGGATGTGCGCCAGAAAGGGCAGGTCAGTGGTTTGGGGCATTATGGCTTTTACCAGGGTAGTGGGCAGGTCTACCACGGCCACTACCTGGGTGCCGTCCTGCCAGGGCTCAAGGGTAAGGCCGGGCCAGTTCACTGCCCCGGTGGTGGCTTTTTGCAGGTCGTTCAGGGTTTGGGTGCCCTCAACAGCGCCCTCGCCGGCTTGTACGGCCAGCACCAGCAGCCAGGGGGTGAGTGGCTTTTGTGGGTTGGGGCCCGCGTTGCGCTCCCACGGCAGGGTAAGCCTTGACAGAGCTATGTGTGGCAGCCCATTGGGGGCAATGCCCGTGCCATTGGCAGGCGGAAACGCAGCCGCCACTGCCCCCTGCGGCAGGGCAAACTGCGGCCCTGTTATTGAAAAGGCCTGTGTAACCGGGGCTACTTCAGCATTTTTAATGTTGCCAGAGGCATCAGTAAGTGTCTGGCTCAGGCCCAGCAGGTAGTCGCCATCTAACAGGGTGGGTACCTGCCCGGCTATGAACTTGATTTTGCCCGTGGGTTTGTTGCTGATTTGGGTCATGTGCTGCTGGTTTGATTGATTTCGGGCGCGTTGTACAGGGTGCTAACCAATGAGGGGCCGGTGGTGATACTATCGGGGTCAAAGCCCAGCCCAGTCAACAGCCTGGCGCGGGCTTTGGTGGCTTTGGTATTTTTTAAAGCCTTTTTAATGGTTGCCCTGGGCTTTTGACTATTGGTGTTTTGCACCAGTGGCTGTAACTGTTGCCAGTTGTAGTAGTTATCCTCCTGCGTTAGTTCATAGGCCAGCAGGCTGCGCTTGATGCTGTGTGTCTGGTTACTATCGGCAGGTGGTTTAATGGTTATGGCCAGCCCTGTAAGGGTGCCCTCAATAAACTGGTTGCCGTTGCTTACATCTGGCTGGAGGGTGGTGCCCCACAGCCCTGTGGGCATGTTTTTGGTGGTCACGGCAAGGTCAAAGCTATCAGCAAAGCTGGTGCTGCCATCGGCCCCGGTAATGGTTATTGTAAGCTCTGAGGTAAGCTGCCCGCTGCCTATGCCCACCGGGGCCACGCCAAAGCTAGTGTTGGTGGCGTTAAAGGTGGGGCCGCCGGCAACTACAATTTGGGTAAGTGGTATGCGGCTGTCTGCTGCAAAGGCAATGCTGGCAGGGTCGGCCAGCAGGGGCGTGCTGTTCTGGCTGTTGGTTTGCCCTGCCGTAAGGCCGCTGGTGGCTGCCAGTGACAGGGTGGTGAGCGCCCCCGACTGGTTGGTGCTGAGAAAGCTCTGTACAAATGAGGGCCAGCTGATGGGTTTGGGCGATGCCTGGTTGTTGCCAAACCTGATTACGAATGAGGTGACTTTGATATCAATGCGCACTGAGCCTGAAAAGTCAGGGCCTTTCAGGGCCAGCTGGGCGCTCACGTCAACATCAAGCTTATGGGTGCCCAGCAGTTTGTAGGTGTATGATACGCCTACTTCTATTCTGGTATCAGCCTCGTAGTAATAGGGCTTCCAGGCCATGATAAAATCGGCCGACTCAGTAAACCAGGCTTTGAGCCTGCCGCTTTGCCATGTGGCCTGCAGGCTGCCCCCCGCCATAATGGCCTGGGCCGTCAGGGCAAAGTAGGCATCGCCTTTAATGCTAAGGTTGTTGTTTACCTGCCAGTTTATGCCCAGGCGGGGCACGTCAGGGTAGTTGGCAGGCTTTATTTTGTTAAACGTGGGGTTGTAGCCGCCAATGGTCAGCACAAAATCACCGGCCTGCTTGCCCTGCAGCCAGGCAAAAAAGGCCAGCCCACCGGTAAGGGTAGCCTTTTTAGATAGTATAAAAGAGTTATCAGTCAGTTGGGCCTGCAGGCGCAGCACCCCCTCGGCCGGGCTATAGCCTGCCTTGAAGGCTACCTGCACTGCTGCAATGGGGTCAACGGCGCTGGTGCCATCGGCAGTTACCGGGGTGGGCACCTTTAATGATGAAAGGCCCAGCAGGTTTACGTTCAGGTCATTGCCAAAGGCAACGGTAAGCAGGGCAAAGCTGTCAATGAGTTCAAAGCTGGTAAAGCGAATGCCCGCTGCCAAAAAGAAGCCCCCCAGCTGTGGGGGCATCCAGGTGGCCATATTGTTGGCGGTTTGGGTAAAGTTGCTGAGCGAGGCACTTTGGTTTACGGCCTCCTGCACCAGCAGGAAGCTTTCTACCTGGTCAATATCAGGTATGGTCAGGCTTCTGTTAAAG
>CAZXTW010000725.1:0-3736 GCA_964643525.1 uncultured Roseivirgaceae bacterium | reverse complement strand
CCCCTGGCCCCTGATAGCCTGTGGGCAGTGAGCCGCAGCAGTACCACGCTTACGGTAGCCTGGCACCCCGACAGCATAGCAGTAGGTTACAAGCTGTACGTCAACGGCACCTACACGGCCCACACAGCTGATACGGCCTACACGCTAACGGGGCTTACCCCTGCCAGCCCGCAGCACATCCAGGTATCGGCCCTTGGCGGCAACGGGCCGGAGAGCGTGCCTGCGGAATTAACCGACACCACCCACAGCCACCTGCTGGTGCACTATACGTTTGATGCGGCCAATGACACGGCAGCTATTGACAACAGTGGCAACGGCCATGACGGGGTGGTAGCAGGCACCACAGCAGCCCCCGGCCACACCGGCGGTGGGCTACAGCTTAGCTCGGGCAGCTACGTGGGTGATTCGCTGGCGGGCAGCTACTTGCAGTATTTAGAGGGCTTTACCTTCGCAGTCTGGCTACAGGCCGATGCGCTGAAGGGCCGCCAGGAGCTGCTGACTGCTGAAGGCCTAGCCTTATACTTACAAGACAGCCTCATGGCTTTTGAAGCTGAAGGCACAGCGGCTGATATAGCTTTTACGGGTACGGTGCCTCTAAGCACTGGCCAGTGGCAGCATGTGGCGGTAACCTGGCAGGCGGGTGCCGTAGCCAGGGTATATGTAAACGGACTGGCCGACAGCCTGGCCCAGGCCTCTGGTGCCACTGCCGCCCTGCTGCGTGGTGCAGCAGCCTTTGCGGTAGGGCAGGGCTATACCGGTAGTATTGACGGGGTACGGTTGTACGGCCGGGCGCTGACTGAACTAGAGGTATACGCACTGGCAGGGCAGGGGTCGCAGGCCTTACTGGCAGCCCCAGAAGTACTGCAACTGGGCGATACCTTGCATGCCACCGTACATGCAGTGACGCCCCTGCCTGCTGAAGGCACTACCCAGCGGTTAGTGCTTAACGGCACAACACAGGGCACCAGCGCACAACAACAGGCCACGTACAGAATAGCCAACCTGGCGGCAGGTAGCTACACCATAACAGCCGAAGCCATAGATGCCAACGGACTGACTGGCAGTGTAACCCAGCAGCTAATAGTAAACCTGGCACCAACAGCTACCTTAGAAGGGGCAGGCACCTCAGTTGATGTACCGCTGGGCGAATCCGTCACACTGGCTGTCACAGCTACCGACCCAGACGGCACCATTGAAGAGGTGCGCTTTTTGCTGGGCGATACGCTGACCCTTGGCTTCGGCCTATTGGCCGACAGTGCCACCCACCGCTATGAGTATGAGTACACCACCCCCAATGCATTGGGCAGCTACCAGGTGAATGCGGTGGTGACTGATAACCACGGGGGCACGACCAGCACAGGTACCATTGAGGTAACCGCCACCGAGCCACCCGCCCAGCAGGAGGCGGCCCCTGACCAGGAAGCGGAACAGGAGGAAGCATTAGCGCAGGAAGCGGCTGAGAGCACAGAAGCGCCGGAACCCATGGCGGTGCACCCCAACCCGGCCGAAGGCAGCATGACCATTACCTATGAGCAGCAGCAGGCGGGTGGGGTTACTGTAGAGGTGCTTGACCAGACGGGCAACCGGGTCAAAACATTTGGCGAGGGCCTGCCCGGTGGTGAGGGCCAGCACGATGTGCAGCTCAACATCAGCGGGCTCAACCCCGGCCTGTACTTCATCAGGCTGCGCTGCAGCAACGGCCGCCACGAGGTAATCAGGCTCATGAAGAAATAGTATAATCAATAGGAATAGTTTTAGAATTGAAAATGCCCGGTATTACACCGGGCATTTTTTGTGGGGTTTTGTCTGATTATCACGTAGTAACACTGTTTTTGGGGTAGGGCGAGGCAGCTACCTTCGGGTTGTTTTAAGAAGTACCAACCCATTGGGGTTCACCCTTATAAAAGTACAAAAGCAGCCTTGAGCGGAGGATGAGCGGACCTATAGCGAACCTACGCCGGACCTACATTTTTAAAAAATCAGGTTGAAATCTTGGTTTTGTACAAATAGGTGCCTGCCCTAAGGAATAAGTTAGTGCTTTCAACACAATGCTTTTCCTTTCAAATCACCTCAGTAGGGCAGGGCAAGGGGGCAATTATATGCCTAATGCATCTTTCAGGTCAAGCACTACCCTTAAATCAACGGTATGTTCTTGGGCAATGGCCTGTGGTTGCCTACCTGCCTGAAGGGCTTTAATAATATGTTTACTGAGGTGAATGCCTTCAGTTTTTCCTTCGGCTTTCCCTTCAGCTTTACTCTCTGCTTGCCAAATTGCTTTTTTGGCTTCGGCAATGGTTTCAAACATTCCCATAGGCTTATTGAATTCTTGTTCTTCTTTTGACTCTATATCAAAGGTACTGTAATTTTTACTTTCATCATAGATGAAGTAGTCTCTCAAGAAACGTAGCAGTACTGATATTTGTTCGTCAGGGTGGCCCAGCTTGCGTAGCTGTTGCCGTAATTCACGTTGCAATTTAAACTTTTCTGCATCGCTGTCTTTTTTGATGTCTAAATACCGCCGTGCTGTTTCCATAATAAAGCCAAAAGGGTTATCGTCCTGGCGCAGGGCTTCCGGCTCATGGTCTAACAGCTTAAACGTATTGAAGGTGTATTGCAGTTTGGTGCCTGTACTGCTTTTAATGATGTATTCATTGGGCTTAAAGCCCTTACGGTCATCAGCCAGGATGGCTATAGAGTTGATTTCTACTTCGTCTTTTGATAATTCTAATAGCTTGTAATAGTACTCAAACATGCGCCGGGCAAAGTGCTTGTCGTAATACTCCTGGATTTCAATATGTATCCACACGTACTCCCTTTTGCCATTTTTCAGGGTAAACTCTATCAGCCGGTCTACTTTGTGGTTATTGCCATGGTCGGCAAACAGCTGCTTCAGGTCTTTGTCAAGAAACTTGGGGTTTACGGTGGTATCAATCAGGGTAAACAGTTCAGGAAAGAAGTAGCGCACAAAGTCAAAAGCAAAGTCTTCCGTTACATTTTTCCAGAGGGTATCATGACTAAGGGGCTCAATTTTGGTGTTGGTTGACATGAACAGTTTGTCAAGTGTTTGCAACAGCCAATATAAGTCAATCACACCATAGTCAATGGTAAATGGCTGATTGTTTCACCACTGTTATTGACCTTTTAACCGCCCCACAATAGCCTGGTACCGTGCATCCCCACGCAGGTCCTCAAAGGCAGGTTCATTGGCAAGCCATTCCAGGTCAGAATAGCTAAGGGATGCAGCCTGTTAAGCTAGCGCAGTACTATGCCGGAGACAAGCGATGCATTGATTGCGACAAGTGTTATATTTACAGATAGATTAGAGAATTGACACCCCATTATGCCAGATAGAATTAACGCAAGGCTCACCAAACCTTTGGCCGATCATGTAGACCGCATGGTAGGATCAAATAACTTGTATGAAACACCTGGTGAGTACATTCGGGCCTTAATTCGGCGCGATATGGAAAGCGATGCCTCACAGGTACATGCCCGAATTATGGAAGGCTTTGAAGATATACAGCAAGGGCGCTTTTTTGAATCGACTGGTGACTGGAAAAAGGATAAAGAACTATTCAAGCAAAAAGAAGCCAAAGGCTGGCAATAAAACAAAGCCACAAATTGTAGATGTCACTAAAATAGAGGTAGGTAATTAATGCTGAGCTATTAGGCATTTACAGGCCAAATGTTTCTTTCAGGTCATATACAAGCGCTAACTCAACTTCATATTCTTTAG
>CAZXTW010000724.1:0-3743 GCA_964643525.1 uncultured Roseivirgaceae bacterium | reverse complement strand
ACTTGCGGAAAAGCCTCAAAGACAGACACCCTGATGTTTTTCACATCAACCGGGGTTTGCAGGTACTTGTTCACTTCACGTACCAGCAGCTGTATCATTTGGTCTTGATAGGCATAAACTACTGCTATGCCTGTGGTGAGCAGGGCAGTGCCAACAATCAATACGCCAAACAGCCAACGCTTCAGGTGCCTCTTTAAGTTTTTCATAGCTCAACCATTAAACGTATTTGGCTGGCTGGTAGTGTCATGGCTGGCTGGTTTTTAATGATGGCTCAAGCTTGCACCAGGCCGGTTTCAAGGGCATAGCGCACCAGCTCTACCGGCGATTTGAGGCGTAGCTTTTTTAAGATGTTTTTACGGTGGGTATTTACAGTGTGCAGGCTCAGGCTTAGGGTATCTGCAATTTGGCGTGATGAAAGGCCCCTGGCAATATGCTGCAACACTTCTGTTTCGCGGCTGGTCAGGTTGGTGGGTTCACAGTCTACCTCTTTTGTCAAGTGGCTATCCATCAGTATATCAAGCACCTTATTGCAAAAAAACTTATCGCCTTTGGCAGTGGCGTTCACAGCATTGAGTATTTCGGCCTCGCTACATGATTTGGTCAGGTAGCCTTGTACCCCAGTACTCATGACCTTAATCACGTTTTCTTTCTCTTTATCACCACTTACAATTAAAACAGCGGTGCGGATGAAGCGGCTGGCCAAGAGCTTGAGCCCATCGGGCAGCACCATATCCAGCGAACTATGATCAACAATTAACACATCAGCCCCCAAGTGCTCATTAGAAGCATACAATGCCTCGGCACTGTCAAACTCTGCCACTACAGACATGTTGTTGCGGCTGTCTAGCAGGTGCTTTAAACCTGCTCTGGTAAGTGGCTGGCCATCGGCAATGGCCACGTGTATTGTTTTCAAGTTTAGCTAAGCGTCTTATTTAGAACAAATATAAACAAAGATTGCTATTATTTAGACTTATTCAACATAAGTAGTCGCGCAAACTGAGTAAGGGCTACCCCATAAAGCGGCAATGGCAGGCTCTGCCCAGGGCAACAGCGAGCCTCAGCCACAGGTTACGGCACCTTTAAACAGGTTTACTACCTGCAACAACAAAAAAGACGGTGTCTCTACCTTAATTAGACGACGTCTCTTTCAGAAACGACGGCGTCTCTTTTAGGTGTGACGCCGTCTCTTTGAAAAGAGACGGCGTGTATTTCGGTTGTTCAGGTAGCTATTAAGCTTTTGCTGCCTATGGCCAGGTAACTGTAATGCCCTGGGGCAGCTGCCAGTCGGTAAGGTCAAGGCCAAATAGCTTTAGCTCAGTCTGTTTGTCAGTTTCTCTGATAGATTGTTCGTAGGTAAAGCGCAGATTTTCTAGCAAGGCAATAGAAGCTGCATTGTTGGTTTGGGTAATGGCTACTAAGCGTTGTAAGCCCAGTTTTTGCAGGGCATGCTGCAACACAGCTGCCGCTGCCTCAAAGCCAAACCCCTTGCTGGCATACTGGGTAAGCAGGGCAAAGCCCAGGTCAATATCAGGCAGGCTATCGCGGTTAATCAGCCCACAAACCCCTATGGCCACATGGTTTTGCTCAATGGCATACAGGCCAAAGCCATTTTTATGGTAGCTGGTAATGGGCCCTGTAATGATGTAGTTGCGGGCCTGCTTCAGGTCATGCACATTGCGGTCGCCAATAAACTGCAGCCAGCCAGGCGTATTCAGTAGTTCTAAAATAAAGGGGGCATCTGCGGTGGTTAACTCTCTGAGCGTAAGGTTAGGCGTTTGTAATATAATCATTGGGGCTTTGAGGCTATAGTATACCAGTAGCAGCAGGTTTATAGCTGCTGGCATAAAGGTAATACAAACTAATACTTACGCATTAAGCAAAATACACGAACTAAACTACTAAGTGTTAAAAAGTGAACATTAAAAAGTAAGCATAAAAAGTTGAAGGCATAAATAAAGCTGATGCAACAAATCAATCAATTCTACTTATACAAATATAACAAATTGTAGGTATAGGCAATGGGTACACCCCCGAATAAGACGACGTACAACATAGCTAAGCTGACCAATGACGCTAGTAAACGGGCCATTGCATGCAGCTTGATTAACAAGCGCATGGGCCTGCTTCAACAAAAAAACCCAGGGTTGTTACCCTGGGTTTTGGCTTTTAACATGTTGTACCTCAGTTTAATAGGCCTGCCAGGCCTGCCACTGTTTTATTATAAAGGGTACTGTCAGTGTCAGCAAACAAGGCATCGGGCAGGGCTGATGACTGCACCACCAGGCCATTAGCAGGCTCAGCATGGTAGGTTAAAGTAACAGGGCTGGCCCCATTTGCGGTAATGGTTACGGTAGTAGCCTGGGCTGGCAGTGTGGCTGGGTCAACCTCGTCAACAAAGGTGGCACCATCTAAAAAACGGTAGTTGCCTACGTAACGCACCGCCGCGGCCGAATCAACCCCTGTACCATTGAGCAGCCATTGGCCATCTAAAGTACGCTGCAGGCTGTAGGCCGTGCCATTGGTCACGGCATCAACAGCGCTAATTGAATCGCGGTTAAACTGCACCATACGTGTATTGCGGTAATCATTGGCCTTGGTTTTGAATGACATCACCATAAAGTTATCTGCCATGAAGGTAATCTCGTCATCATACAGCCGCACATAGGTAGTCATTTTATTGCCCCCCATCATATTGAGGTTACCCAGAATAATATCAAGGGTGTTGTCACTACCTTCGTATACCTGCACCCTGGTGCCAGTAGTATCTACCTTATAATCGGCCCACTTGGCGTTGCCTTTGGCAGCCACCCGCGAGGGCTTAATGGTTAATAACTGCCCCAGTGAATACTCTACACTGCCGGCCAAAGCAGTTACCTGCCTGCCATTGGGTAAGGTTACCTGCCACTGCCCATTGGTTTTAACCAGTTCAGTCTGGCCATCAATAGTGGTCAGGGCTATTCTGTTTACCTGGGCGGTATCTATAGTTACCAGTGCTGCTTTAAAGTTGCGCTTGCGCCCACCCTTACCAAAAAAGTTATAAGCCAGCAGGCTGGCCACCAGCACAATTAGTATGACCCAAAGTAGGTTATTTGATTTCTTTGCCATGATTTAGTTTCAGTTCTCAATTATCAATGCAATAAAACCTGCTATTTCTCTGCTGCAAGCGGGCCCCCCAGCAAGGTTTTAATAATTATTAACTCTCAATTATCCATTATCAATTCTAACTGTAATTGCCTTCAAGCCATTGCTGCTTTTTGCGCAGTTTGCGTTGGGCACGAATAAAGGCATAAATTAAAATGAGCAGTACGGGGCCTGCTACATTGCCCACCTTATACAACTGGCGGGTGGTTTCGTCAAGGTCGTCTAATGGCCTGAAAGTCACCTCGCGGCCGCGCAGCTCCATCAGGCCCGAGTTATCGGCCACCCAATCTATGGCGTTCACAGCAAAATTCACGCTGTTGCCGTCCAGGCCGCGCTGCTGCTGGCCGGTGCCGTTTACGGCAAAGCTGCCATTGGGTACCACCACCATGCGGCTGGTTACCTGGCCTGCAATGGGCCCTTCAAGCGCTACCGCCACCGGCTGGCTTACCTGGTTAAACTCTGCCTCCGTCCATCGTTTATTAATGTCAAGCATAACAGGGGCAGTGGCCAGGCCCGACCGTTCAGAGCTGCGCGCCAGCACAGTGGCCGTTACAGCACTATCAGCATTGATTGACATAGAAGCCACAAACGGAAACAGCATC
>CAZXTW010000723.1:0-3745 GCA_964643525.1 uncultured Roseivirgaceae bacterium | reverse complement strand
TTCAATACAACTATTCTACCCAAGGCCAAAACCACGCCTCAGAGGCACTATAGCCTTCTTTCAGCATTGTTTCTGTATTGTTATGTATTCGACCTAAACGCATATTGTATGTTTATTTTTATTACTTGCTTTATTTGTAGTGGTGAGCAGCCCACCATACCCCTGTGTTATTGTTAGGGGATTGCAAAGGTGTGGCTTTAATATTTAGCATCCAAATAATTTACAAATAATTTGATATTTCGTGATTGTTAACGCTTTACCAATTATGCCAGTTAGAACTGTAGTTGCCTTGGCCAAAGTTAAATTTATTAGCCTTGGCCTCTCCCTTCTCATACCCTTCTTTGTATTTATTACCTCCATGGATATTCTTCCAGCGCCCTTTGTACCCATCGTCAAAGCCTTTGTCCCATGAGCCCTTCCAGTAGTAGTGTGTTCTGGCTGTGTTATTTTTCCAACTGCCAATACTTCTCAGGTCGTAACCAGCAATATACTCTGGGGTATTTTTAACTGTTTCAATAAAACTACTCATATAATCAGTATCGAGCTGCCTTGAGAGGTCTTCTTTAAAATAGTTTTTGGCATCATCTTCTCCTCGTTTTTTAGCACCTTGGGTATAGCTTTGCATGTACCACGAGCCGAAATTGCGTTTATTGTTTCCCGCATACCCATCATCATACCCTCCTTTTTTTACAGCATCCTCAAATACTGGCGCGTACAGGTTCTTGATGTTAATGTTCAGGTTGTTTTGATTCACTGACCAGTCAAGGCTTAGGCCATCATTGTGCGCGCGTGCTTTAATACCATCTTTATAGTAGCTCATTTTGGCTGTTGTATCATTCCACGACTCATTAGGCAGTTTCAGGGCATAACCCGCTTTGTATTGATCAGTTTGCTTTTTAGCCTCTGTAAAAGCCCTCTTGTAAATTTGAACGTTGGTATTTGTCTGGTTTAAAAACGCCCGTACATCATCCTGAGCCTTTTTGGTAGCTGCCTCTCTGTACCCCTGTTCATACTTATTATGAAACCGGTTAACACCACTTAACTTGGCCCCTTCAATAAGCCCCCTTTCATACTGCCCCTGGCCATAGGCTTTATTCAATTCTGAGTTGTTTAGGGTATTGTAGGTAAAGGTGCTACCATCATAACCTTCCGTTTTGCTCAGGTTAGCAGCACCTTTATTAAACCCGGCCGTGTAAAGTAAACCCACTTTAGTATTTGTTCCGTAAACTGAGGTGTCTTTTGCATTGTCATTGCCATCATCTTCTCCTCTTTCAAATACGCCTTCACCAAAACCTCTCTCATAGGCTGGCTTTTGGTTGTTGGCAAAACTGGCCTTTTCATACCCTTCATCAAAGCCTATGTTGTACTGCCCTTTTTTATACCCGGCATTGTAGCCATCATTATTAAATGACTCACCAGTTTTGGCATACCCATCGTTATACCCGCGCGCTTCCATACCGTTTTTAAACCCTGCCTTGTAGTCACTGTTGATCTTAACGGCATTGTTTAGATTACCCGTATCTAGTGCGTCTTTTTTACCCAGGTCATACATGCCTCTTTTATGCCCAATATGGTAAGCATCATGTAGGTCAGGCACAGCTGTAGTATCTGCCGGTTGCTTGTTAAATGCCCTGAAATAGCCCCTGTCATACCTGCCACGCTGGTAATCTTCATTATAGGTATTGTTCATCCCTTCCTGATAGTCGCCCAGCTGAAAGCCCTCTACATAATTCTTGCGGTTTCGGCCTTTTTCATATTCTCTGTTGTACTGTGTCTGGAATTTATACTTTGGCTTATCAAGGTTGGTTTTCTTGCCTCGCCTAAAGTAACCATCTTCATAGGCCACATCTTCTACCCCTAATTCAAACCTTTTTTTGTAGGCATTATCAGAGCTGTTTTCATACAGGTTAAACTTACCTGCCCGGCCATCCTGAAAGGCCTGTTCAGCAGCTCCAAAAGGCGTTACCACATCGTGCGGCCGCGCATTGTTATTACCCACATCATTACTTGGGGCCACGTACGTATCATTGGCATCATTACCAGCAATGGTAGCAGCCAGCACACGCTCGCCATCGTTTGTGAAGTGCTGGTTGCGTACGCGAAAAGTGGCAATGGTACGGCCTTTTTCTATGCCCCCATGGTAGGGTATGCCCTCCCATGCCTTACAATCAACATAAGCAGGCAGTTTAGCTTCTTCCAGCCATAACCCTTCAGAATTCTTAGTACGGGCATGGTTTTGCTGCCAATCTTCTGGCCTTTTTACCAGTTCGGCACTTGATTTTACATCCCAAAGTACGCCTTTTTTCGGGTTGACCAGTGCTTCGCTTTTCTTGACTTTTTCTTCAAAGTGCCGGCTCATTTCACCATTGGCCAGTGTGGTGAGCGGCAACAGGTTGCGCGAATCAGAGCCGGGGCCATGCATCAGGGCATTTAACAGGTGCCCCTTTTTGTATATTCTTTTGGCATTGTCAGCCTTCTTAGATGCCTTTCTGTAAAAAGCCCAACGAGTACCTAAGGGGTTTACAGCATCATTGGTGTCACTACCCCCAAAGCGGTTAAAAATACCCATGGGGTCCATCCAGATATAGGCTTTTACGCCGCCAGCCAGGCCCTTATTGGTAGCGGGGTAGTAAGCAGTAATGCCTGGGGCAGGCAAACTGGCATACATGGCCAGGTAGTCAGCATGGTAATCTTTATCTGTATTGACCATACTGCCTGCCTTTTTCCCGTACATTTTTTCGTAGGGCTTTAAAAGCTTTGTTGATTTTTCATTGTCTTTGGTTTTAGTAACCCTGAATTCATCTTTCTTGATGTTTTTTATCTTATAGTTTTTAGGAATTGTGCCACTGAGGCGCACCATTGGGCTTTCGGGGTTGGGCACGTGATAGGATACATGGCCTGATACAACAGAGTCTAAACTGACAAGCTGAATGCGCTTAGGAATTCTACCCAGGGTACGCATAATGATGCTATTGGCTGTAGCGTCATTTTTGATGGTAGTCTTAAGCCCGGCTTCATCTTTATTAACCAGCTGGTTCATCAGGTCATCATAATCAGTAGCGTATGAAACCCTTATTTCAATATCTAAGGGGCTTTCAGTTGCCAGATGAACATCAATGGCGTTTTCAAACTGTTTGTATGCCAGTGATTTGTTGTATTTATCTTCCATAGGCACCATGTTATGCGTACCGGGCGAGCCTCCCATGTGGTGGGCAACAATGTGCCCCCCATTGAATTTACGCAGTGGCCTGAACATTGAGCGGTGTATGCCCTCAACGTGCTTCCAGGAATCTATTTGTGCTTTACCCGATCGGCCGGTTTCTGGCGTGGTGTGGTTCCGGTAAATTTGGCCACTAACATTAACCACCCTGTCATGCTGGTCTACCGTATAGGTTAGGCCTCTGTAAGTATTGCTGTACCCAGCTACCAGTGGTGTTTGTGCGGCATCCTGCTTGAACGGGTCAGGGTTGGGCATAGGTGCCTTATTCTGGTCTTTGAAGGTGTTGGTATTGTAGTAATAGTAGGTTTTCATTTCCTGGTTGTAGTACTCATCTTCAGGACCTATGTTATTGTTTCTTAAAAACTTGAATGGCTTATTGACTACCGGGTGGTACAGGGTAATAGTAGGCTCATATACCCGTTGTATGGGCGCTTCTACACGTTGCACTGGTGGCTGGGGCTGGGGGCCGGTAATGGCCTGCTGCTGTTGGGCAAAGGAGTTATTACGACTACTGCTGTTGGCCAT
>CAZXTW010000722.1:3236-3747 GCA_964643525.1 uncultured Roseivirgaceae bacterium | reverse complement strand
AGGCCATAACCAAAGCCGCCAGCGTTAAAGTCAATAATTTTGCTAATGCCGGTACCGTCGGCTGCGCCGCGCCATACCGTTTCAGCATCAAAATCAACGGCCGTGGCATACAGGTTGCCATCAAACAGGTCAAGGCCTACGGGCAGCAGAAAGTTGGCATCGTCTGCATTGCTGTAAATGGTGGTGGTACTATTATCCAGCAGGTCAACGCGGGTAATGCGGTCGGCGCTGCGCTCGTTCACATACACATAGCTGTTGGCAATATCCAGGGCGATATCGCGCGGGCCACTCAGGCCGCTGGCAATGGCCACCTGGCTGGTGCCGCTCAGGTTGTTGCGGTACAGTACCTGTGCATCGTCATCACTGTAATAAAACTCGCTGTTGGTGGCATCGTAAGCCAGCCCCAGGCAAAAGCCGGGCAGGTCAAACACATCAGTAGCCACGGTGGGGTTGTTCAGGTCAATGCGGCGCAGCTTCAGGGCATCGTTGTCAATAAAATACAGTGCAAAAT
>CAZXTW010000722.1:0-3212 GCA_964643525.1 uncultured Roseivirgaceae bacterium | reverse complement strand
TACGGTAATGGTTTGTGTGGCTGCCTGGTCGCCCCCGGTACCGGTGGCGGTGAGTGTTACCGTATAATCACCAGGTTGGGTATAGGTAAACGTAGGGTTTTCGTCAGTGCTGGTGCTGTTGGCGGCATCGCCAAAGCTCCATACATAGCTCAGGCCGTTTACGGTCTGGTTTTCAAACACCACTTCCAGGCCTACCTTCAGGTTATCAGCATTTTGCACTGCAAAGGCGGTTTGCGGTATAAGGCCGGCAATGGTAATGGTTTGCGAAAACAGGCTGCGCTGGCCGTTGCTGCTGGCCTCAAGGGTAACGGTATACTGGCCGGGGTTGTCGTACACATGGCTGGCGTTTACACCCACGAACGATTGCCCATCGCCAAAGCTCCACAAGTAGCTAAAGGCATCGTCAGAGGTGTTGATGAAGTTAATGGTGGCCCCTTGTTCTAACACGGCCCCCTCAGCAATGGTAAATGCCGCAGTGGGCAGCGAAATGGCCTCGTCGTCATTGGTACAGCCGGTCATGGCCAGCAGCACCAGCCCTATCAGGTTCAGCAGCCACAGGTACCGCAGGGTGCGGCTGCCTTGTAGTGCCTGTTTGGCTATGGTTGGCTTTATATTGAATGTAGTCAATTTCATGCTTGGTTCTGGTTTTTGTTAGTAACCGGGGTTTTGATCAATGGTACCGTCGGTAATGTTCAGCTCGCGCTGCGGTATGGGCATTACCTTTCTGAAGGCTGGGCGGCCGGTAACGGCTTCCATACGGCCCAGGCGCACCAGGTCAAACCAGTAATGCCCTTCAAAGGCAAACTCAGCCCGGCGCTCATTGAGAAGTGCCGTTACCAGGTCGTCTTGCGTGGCAATGGCCGTGAGGTTGGGCAGGCCGGCCCGGTTGCGGATGGTGTTGATGTCTGCCAGGGCACTGGCAGGGCTGCCTGAAAAGCCCAGGGCTTCAGCCCTGATGAGGTACATTTCTGACAGGCGACTGATGATGGTGTTGCTGCCCTCGTCTTCACGGGCGCGGCCGTATTTGGTGCAGCGTATTTGGCCGTCAATGGTTTCAAACAGCAGGCCACGCTCTGCATTGTTGGTGGCAGCAAAGAAGGCAGGCAGGGCAGGGGCCACTGCTACTTCTGGCGGGGTAATGTACATTTCAATGGCCCAGGCGTTGCCATCGTCAAGGGCCAGAAAGTTCAGCTCAAAGATTGATTCTGCCGCGCCTTCTGTGGTGTATATCTCGTTGTAATCGTCACTGAGGCTGTAGCTGCCGTTGGCAATTACGGCATTGGCCATGGCCAGTGCTTCTGTGTAGTTGCCCTGGTACAGGGCCACACGGGCCATCAGGGCCTGGGCTGCGCCTTGTGTGGCAAAAAACTTATCACCACTATCTGGCAGGCGGTTCATGGCCTCGGTCAGGTCGGCTGCTATCTGTGCAAAGCTTTCGGCCACGGTGGCACGGGCTGTTTCGCTAATTGCCAGCGAGGGGTTGAGTACCAGCGGAATGCCGTATGGCGAGCCTGGCTCAAAAAACTCGCCATACTGGCGCAGCAGGTCAAAGAACATGAGCGCCCTGAAGTAGTAGGCAGTGCCCAGCATGCGGTCCTGATCTGCCGCATCAAGGCCCGGTACAGTGGGCACAGCTGCAATGAGCGAGTTGGCCGAGTTAACAGCGGCGTAGGCGCTTACCCAAAGGTCTTCCAGGTGGAAGTTACTGGCCGGTACGTTGCCCGAGGCCAGCTCGGCCCAGAAGGCCTGAAAGGCAGCGGCAATGGCGTTTTGTGCCAGCATTTCATTGGCCATAATGAAGCGCCCCCCGTACAGGTCGCCATTTTGCACAGCGTTGTACAGGCCGTTCAGGGCGGCCTCTGCCGAGCGGGCGTCAACAATGGCGTCAGAGGTGGCTATCAGTGCTTCGGGCTCCTGGTTCAGCACGTCGCAAGAAAACAGCATGCCCATAGTCATGAGCAAGCAGCAGGTATAGTATAGTTTTTTCATGGTTGGCATTGCTTAAAATCCGATGTTAAGGCCAAGGGTATAGGTGCGGGCCTGGCCCAGGGTGCCAAAGTCTTCGCCTTGTAGCGTGTTCAGGTCGCCCTGGCTGCTGGTGTTGGTCGATACTTCGGGGTCAAAACCCAGGTAGTTGGTCCAGGTAATCAGGTTGCGGCCCTGCGCATATACGCGGGCGCTGGTCAGGCCCAGGCGCTGCACCAATGCGGCAGGCAGGTTGTAGGTGAGCTTGACATTCTTGAGGCGCAAAAAGTCGCCATCTTCTAAATACTGGGTGCTAAAGCGCTGCCACTGAGCATCGGTATCGTTGGGGCTTACCAGTGAGGGGCGGGGTATGCTGGTAATATCGCCCGGCTGCCGCCAGTAATTCAATGAGTTGGCGCTCTGGTTGCCATAGGGCAGGCCGCTCTGTAACGAGCCGTAGTTTTCATAGGCATGGCGGCTTTGGTTAAATATTTTGTTGCCGCCGCTGTATTGCAAAAATACATCCAGCGTAAAGCCCTTGTAGGTAAAGGTATTGTTCCAGCCGCCAAAATGGGTGGGCATGCCAGAACCTACCGCCTGGCGGTCGTCCAGGTTAATCAGCCCATCACTGTTAATGTCTTCAAACACGGCATCACCAGTGGTGGGGTCTACCCCCAGGAACTTAATCAGGAACAGCTGGCTCAGGGGCTGGCCCTCCTGTATCACAAAGTTGCGGCTTACAATCTGCCCATCGTTCACCACATCTACCACCTCGTTTTCAACATATGTAAAGTTGACGTTGGTGTTCCAGGCAAACTCACCTACCTGCAGTACCAGTGCCGAGGCCGATAGCTCAAAGCCCTGGTTTTCTATTTCGCCAAAGTTTGAGGTCACGGTGGCAAAGCCGGTGGCACCGGGCACATCAGTTTGCAGCAGCAGGTCTTCAGTATTTTTCTGGAAGTAATCGGCACTCAGGTTAATGCGGTTGTCAAACAGGCCTAGGTCAATGCCCAGGTTCAGCTGGGTGGTGCGCTCCCAGGTCAGGTCTGGGTTTTCCAGCACGTCGGGCTCAGAGCCGCCGTTGCCGTTGTAGGGCGAAGTAAGACGGTATACGCCGCGCCAGGTAAAGTTGCCAATTTCAGCATTGCCTACCACGCCGTAGCTGGCACGCAGCTTCAGGTTGCTGACTACGCTGTTGAGGGCTTCCATAAAGGGCTCGCGGCTTACCTGCCAGCCTACTGAGCCTG
>CAZXTW010000721.1:0-3747 GCA_964643525.1 uncultured Roseivirgaceae bacterium | reverse complement strand
GGCACACCCTCATAGGCACCAGTCAGCTGGTTTTTCACACTGTCGGTAGCCTCATTAAAAAAGTTAGTGGCACCGGTCAGCATATTATTTGATATATTATCAAGGTGCCCACGGAAGCGCAACCACGGGCCAGCCATCGAAATATGGTCGGTTGTACACTTGCCTTTGGCTTTAATCAGCAGGCGCATGCCATAAAGGTTGTCACCATCCCAGGGGGCAAAGGGGCTCAGCAGTTGCAGGCGTTCGCTTTCGGGGCTCACAATCACCTCTACACCACTGCCATCTTTGGCAGGGGCCTGGTAGCCAGCATCTTCAACAGCAAAACCTTGTGGGGGCATCTCAATGCCTTGAGGCTCATCAAGCTTCACCTGCTCGCCATCGGCATTCGTCAGCGTATCCGTCATGGGGTTAAACGTCAGGTCGCCTGCAATCGCCAGGGCAGTCACCAGCTCAGGTGAAGCTACAAACGAGTGCGTATTGGGGTTACCGTCGTTACGCTTGGCAAAATTCCTGTTAAAAGACGTAATAATAGAATTCTTACGCTTGGGGTCCTCGGTATGCCTTGCCCACTGGCCAATACAGGGGCCGCAGGCATTGGCCAGCACTACACCGCCCATCTTATCAAACGTATCCAAAAAGCCGTCACGCTCAACAGTATACCGTACCTGCTCTGAGCCGGGCGTAATTGTATACTCACTTTTGGCATTCAGCTTCTTATCAACCGCCTGTTGTGCCAGTGAGGCAGCGCGGCTAATATCTTCGTACGATGAGTTGGTGCACGAACCAATCAGGCCTACTTCTAACTTCTCGGGCCAGCCGTTTTCTTTAACCGCAGCAGCAAACTGGCTAATAGGGGTAGCCAGATCTGGCGTAAAGGGGCCATTCACATGGGGCTCCAGCGTGCTCAGGTCTATTTCAATAACCTGGTCAAAATAGCTTTCAGGGTTGGCATACACCTCGGCATCAGCAGTCAGGTGCTCTTTTACGCGGTCAGCCATGGCGGCTACCTCAGCCCTTTCAGTACCACGCAGGTAATCGGCCATCTTTTCATCATACCCAAAGGTAGATGTTGTTGCGCCTATTTCGGCACCCATATTACAGATGGTACCTTTACCCGTACATGACAGGCTCTCTGCACCTTCTCCAAAATATTCAAGAATGCAACCGGTACCCCCTTTAACAGTTAAAATACCAGCTACCTTTAAAATCACGTCTTTGGCTGAAGTCCACCCGCTTAACTTACCGGTAAGCTTCACACCAATCAGTTTCGGGAATTTCAGTTCCCAGGCCATACCGGCCATCACGTCAACTGCATCGGCACCACCAACACCAATTGCAACCATGCCCAGGCCGCCTGCATTTACTGTGTGGCTGTCGGTACCGATCATCATCCCGCCAGGAAAGGCATAATTCTCAAGCACTACCTGGTGAATAATGCCCGCGCCGGGCTTCCAGAAGCCAATACCATATTTTGATGATACTGACTCAAGAAAATCATACACCTCTTTATTGGTGTTAATAGCAGTTTTTAAATCAGTTTCAGCCCCCACTTTGGCCTGAATCAGGTGGTCGCAGTGTACGGTAGAGGGCACAGCAGCTTGTTTTTTACCTGCCTGCATAAACTGTAGCAGGGCCATCTGTGCGGTGGCATCCTGCATGGCCACGCGGTCAGGAGCAAAATCTACATAAGACTCACCACGGCTAAATGCCGTTGTGGCATTACCCTGGTATAGGTGAGAATAAAGAATTTTTTCGGTCAGTGTTAAGGGCTTGTTTACAATCTGCCGGGCGGCTGCAATGCGGCTGCCCATGCTGTCATAAACAGCCTGGATCATGTCAAGATCAAAGGCCATAAATGCTTCAATTTTAAGTTAAAAACTGCTGATTCAGGGGGGGCAAAGTTAAACAAAATGCCGAATTAAAGTATTGTAAGCACCTAAATTGCCAAAAATCCAAGGTGGGTTTGGTAATAAAATTTGCTTTTGCTTTTCTTATCACTATAAGAAGGTTATCTTGCATAATATTAAGTAATCGGCTTCCTTCAACCAAAGCATGCTCCGAAATTAAATAGGCTAAAACCAAGCAAATTGAGCTTTACATAGCTCCCTCAAATTTAAAAATAGCATAAAAGCGGTACCTAATTGTAATAATATTGGGTATTGCACAGTGCATAGTACAATTAATTTCGCTTTTTACTTGCATAATTTGGGTTTTTTCTGGTTTTTCGATGTATCATTCAATACCTATTATTGTACTAATCCTATATCGTGCCATGAGAAGGAAAATTGTAGATTTTACAGGTGGGCTGGTTACAAATGCCAATTCAGACAGATTAATAACAAGTTGCAGTAAGAACTTGCTATCAAACCTATTATTCAGGCGCATGTTAACCAACACTTTTTACTTTAAAGCAATAATTTGTATTATTATTGCAGTACTATCGTCTTCCCTTGATTTAAAGGCACAGTCGCCTTGTTTAGAGAATACCGCTTATATTACCCAAGACAATACTACCAGCCAAGCCAATGGTAGTATATCCTTAATCCTTAACAGCCCGGTGAAGGGCATAACTGTGAGTTTGTATGACATCTTTGAAGGTGGCAACGAATTTACAGTGGTACGGCAAATTAAAAACCCACCCGTAGGGAGGGCTTTTGTCGTTTTTGAGCAATTGAAGTCTTCTGCCTACAACATTCAGGTAGAGGCTGAAGGATGTGCAAAGGTCGTTTTGGGTGGTATTGAAGGTATCACCGTTAAATAATAGCAATAAGTCAAGTCAATATGACAAAATTTCTACCGTTTTATATACTCAGTTGTTGTTTGCTATTTGCTGTTACCGGGCTGCGGGCGCAATGCCCTACTACCGGAGGTACAACCATAACTACTACTGACGAAACTTGTGTAGGGGCTGATGACGGGATTATAATCGTTGAGTATACCGACGGTAATACCCCTGTTGTGACTACACTACTTGATGCATTTGACTTCACTTTTGTAACGCAGCCATTTGGCCCGGCAGTCGTGACCAACGTCACTGACGACAGTGTGGTGATTTCTAATATACCGCCCGGTACCTATTTGGTAAGGGTGTCTGACAACGACCCGGTGAGTTGTATAGGTATTGTATCTTCTGCTTTTGGCGAAACGATCAATGCGGCCACCTTAGATGTGCCTGTTGACCCTGTTGCCAATGCCGCCACCAATGTTGATTGTGAAACCTTTACTGCCAATTGGGATACCGTCTCTACTGCCGATGAATACCTGTTTGACCTCAGTACCGCTGCTGACTTCAGCTCTTTTGTTTTTCAAGACAGTGTACTAACCGGGCAAACCACCAACAGCCTTAATTTAACCGGGCTCAGCACCGGTACCCAATACTTTTACAGAGTAAGAGCCCGCAATGCCTGTGGTACTTCGGGCTACTCAAATACTGAAACGGCAACCACCTTAGTATCTGTGGTTGGCGTAACCCCTGATGCCAGCCTTACACCTTCTTCTGCCTGCTTTGACCAAATTGATATTGTCTTTTTAAATGTAGCAGGGGCCACGGGCTACCGCCTGGATATATCAAACGATGGCTTTAACACCATCCTGCCAGATTATGACGACTTCTTCATTGCTGATACCAATGACGATACCATAAGATTTACCGCCACCAGCGTATCAGGCTTTAATGCTGCTGCAGGCTTTACCTCTTACACATTACGCATCAGGGCTGAAAACTCATGCGGTACCAGTAACAACTCG
>CAZXTW010000720.1:0-3753 GCA_964643525.1 uncultured Roseivirgaceae bacterium | reverse complement strand
TGGCATGCCGCCAAAAACAGCACAACGGCTGCCAGTAACAAATACTTAAATTTATTCATGGTAATAAAAATTAGGGTTAAAAAAGTATTGATTAAAATTGATTACTTCTCTTCATTAATTGCCAATGCCATCAATCGGGTCAGGGTCACCTATTGGGTCAGGATCGTCAATAGGGTCTGGGTCATCAATAGGGTCTGGGTCGTCAATAGGGTCGCCGCCGCCACCGAGGTCTTCTATGAGCTCGGGCATGCATACCTGATACGTTACCGCAATAAAAATCCAGGCATAGTTGGCCGTACCCGGCTCACACCGGTCAAGGCACGTAGCATCAAAGCTGTACTCAATTAACTTTACTTGCTCAAATGCATTTTTATAAAACTCTGCCTTGTTTATGGCAATGGCTTCCAGGCAGTCAAGGTCAAAGCCATAGTCAAAACTGCCTGTATAAATCCGCCAGTTGTATTCATTAACACCCCCCAGCACACGCGTAACATTAGCAGTTCTACCAGGTGGGCAGGTGGGCTCTTCCCAGCGGTCGTTTAACATCTGGGCGGCCTCATCAACGCCGCGTACTTTGGTCAGGGTATTACAAAATAGCCACGGGGGGGCACCTCGCTCCTGAGGCAAAGTCAAATCTGGTTCTGGGGCAGCGTGCTGGCAGGCACTAAATAATAGCAGCCCTAAAAAGGATAAAAAACCCAATCTTACAATCATATATTAAAAGTATAAAGGTTAAAAAGCACTAACTCTAAAAGCTGTAAGGCTACCACAAAACAGTGTTAAATAAAAGCCAACCCTACATAAAAAGTTAAAAATAAACTACTAAAAACAAACATGTGCAGCCTATTTGACTATTGTTCAGTTCTAACCAGCAGCCAGGCAGTTAACCTGCCGTAGCTTGCCGCCTGGTAATACAAGTTTTTTCTTCCCCCCGTTTTGTCGTAATTTTCAGCTTTCGGTGTACTTCAAAAGTGCAGTTACATTGTTACAATCCATCTTTATGAAAGTAAAACACATCAACTTCTGGCTGCTGGCCAGCCTGTTGGTCAGCAACATAATACTGGCCCAAACCCAAAACCGGTGGCAGCAGCATGCCAGCTATACCATGGCCATTGATATGAACGTGGCCACCAACCAGTTTACCGGCACCCAAACCCTGGTTTACACCAACAATTCGCCCGATACCCTCAGCAAAGTATTTTACCACCTGTACTTCAACGCCTTTCAGCCCGGCAGCATGATGGACGTGCGCTCGCGCACCATTGCCGACCCCGACCGCCGCGTAAGAGACCGCATTTACAACCTCAAGCCCAATGAAATTGGCTACCATAAAATTAACAGCCTGAAGCAAGACGGTAAAGCGGTACAGCACCAAACTGAAGGCACCGTACTTGAGGTAACCCTGGCTAAGCCCCTGCTGCCCAACAGCAGTACTGAGCTGGTGATGGAGTTCAACAGCCAGGTGCCCAAGCAAATCCGCCGCTCGGGCCGCGACAATGCCGAGGGCATTCGCTACACCATGACGCAGTGGTACCCCAAAATTGCTGAGTATGACTACCAGGGCTGGCATGCACACCCCTACATTGCCCGGGAATTTCACAGCGTATGGGGAGACTTTGATGTGAAGATTACCATTGACAAAAGCTACATACTGGCCGGCACCGGCAACCTGCAAAACCCCGAAAAAATTGGCTACGGCTATGAGGCCGATGGCCAAAAGGTAAAAAGAAAAAAGGGCGATGAGTTGACCTGGCATTTTAAAGCAGATAAGGTGCATGACTTTGCCTGGGCGGCCGACCCTGACTATACCCATACCACCATTGACGTGCCTGAGGGCCCTACCCTGCACTTTTTTTACCAGACTGATACTTTGGTTGACCGCTGGGAAGATCTGCATGATTATATGGTAGAGGCCTTTCAAATCATGAACAAAAAAATGGGGCAGTACCCCTACAAGCAATATTCATTTATTCAAGGGGGTGACGGCGGCATGGAGTACCCCAACTGCACCATGATTACCGGCCACCGCAGCATTGGTTCATTAGTAGGGGTAAGCGTTCACGAAGCCGTACACTCATGGTATCAGGGCATGCTGGCCACCAATGAAGCATTATATGCCTGGATGGACGAAGGCTTTACCACCTGGGCCAGTACCTACATTACTGACATTATTTTAGGCCTAAACCGCCCCAACCCTTTCGGCAGGTTATACGGTGCCCACAAAAACCTGATTACCAGTAACATTATTGAACCCTTAACCGTACATGCCGATCACTTTAACACCAATAGTGCCTATAGTGCTTCTGCCTACAGCCGTGGGGCGGTATTTTTAAACCAACTGCGCTACATCATGGGTGAAGAGGCTTTTGACCTGGGCCTGCTACGCTACTACAGCACCTGGCGCTACCGCCACCCCAACCCCAATGACTTCATCAGGGTAATGGAAAAAGTATCTGGCCTTGAGCTGGACTGGTACCTTGAGCACTGGGTAGGCTCTACCAACACCATTGACTATGGCATTCAAAACGCCACTGCCAATGGCCAAACCACTGAGGTGATGCTTGAGCGCATTGGCCAAATGCCCATGCCGCTTGATGTAGTAGTGACTTACCAAGACGGTACCACTGAGGCCTTTCACATACCCCTACGCATTATGCGGGGTGAAAAACCCGCCGAAGCCTACTACGACAAATACACCGTAGTACAAGATTGGCCCTGGGTATACCCTGAATATAAGCTGGTGGTGAACCGCCCTATGAGCGATATCAAAACCATTGTGATTGACCCCACCAGCCGCCTGGCCGATATTGAAGACGACAATGATTACTTCCCCCGCAAGCGCGGCGAGGTCACGTTTAAATAGTAGTTCACTACATAACCCCATTTACCACAAAGCCCCGCACAATGTGCGGGGCTTTGCTTTGAATGAATTGTATTGGCTTAATTAAATTCTTTAATTAAGGAAAAATACAACCTGGGTGGCAGGTAACTTGCCCCAGGCAGGGCCCGCCGGGCCTAAAGGCAGTGTAAACACAGGTAAACCCGGTGTTGCCACCAATTACTTCCTGGCTGTGCGCAGAGTTATCTGTTACAAAACTAGTTACTTTTAACTCATCAAGGTTTAAGGCTTTCTTTTTCATGGTATTTGTCATTGTTAGTACTGAAGGCAAATATCTAGAATAAAATACAATAACAAAGCCTTACTGAATAAGATATAACCAAAACCCAGATTATTCACACTTGCAGGCCATGGCAACAAATAGGCCTTTAGCATTGTTACTCTGCTGAAGAAATAATACACACCAATAAATCAGAATCAACAGCGGGGTTGCTTACAAATACATTCGTGTCAATAGCTATCAGTACGGGTTGTTCCGCTTCTTTTGCCTCACTGGCCAACTCAGCTTCGTGGCGGGCCTTCAGGTGGTTTAAAGTAAAACCGGCAATCATCAGGAGGATATAAGCAACTAACTGTTTCATGGTGTATTCAATTTAAATGGCTGTTCACAATAGCTTACTCAAACAAATCAGTGCCAATACGCCCACTGCCGCAAAACCGTTGCCTGCCCATTTAAAAAAAATTGCAAATTGATTATATTAACTAGCTACATTGCTGTACGCCAAAACCAGTACCGCCTAAAAAGTATGTCGCCAACCTACCAGTTCCCACTGCTTGATAAAGCTGACCTGTTTGAAGATATGGTCACCGACCTGTGCAATGCTGAATATGACCCTGAAGGCAACAGCTTTGCC
>CAZXTW010000719.1:0-3762 GCA_964643525.1 uncultured Roseivirgaceae bacterium | reverse complement strand
GGGGCAATGCCCTGTACTATACGCAAAACAGTGAAGCGGCCCTGCCAGACCTTGACCAGGCCATTAGCCGTGGCATTGAAGATCAGGCTGTGTTTTATAACCGAGGCATGATTCATTTTGGTAAAGAAACCTGGGCCGATGCCATTAGTGATTTAGAGCGCGCCAAACAATTGGGTGGGGCAGATTCACAACTGCATTATGTCCTGGGCCTGTCGCGTTACAAAACCAAAGCCTACGACCAGGCAGTAGCAGCTCTGACTGAAGCCATTAACAGCAACAGCAGTTATGCTGAAGCGTATGCTGCCAGGGGCAATGCCAATTTCAGGTTAAAGCAGTATACGGAAGCAGTAGCTGACTATGACCAGGCAGAGCAACTGGGCGCGAACGACCCGGTAATATTCAACAACCTGGGTAAAGCCTACCAGCTATTAGAGCAGTACGACCGTGCTTTGAGCAGTTACAACAAAGCGCTTGATATTGACAACCAGTATTTAAGAGCCTTTGAAAACAGAGGAGGCCTCAAATTCCTTACCCAGGATTATGAAGGCGCCATTGAAGACTTTAATGTATATGTTGACCTGGCCGAAGAGGTAGACCCTGATATCAATTACCTGTTGGGGCAATCATACTTTGAGCAGGGCAATTATGCTGCTGCAGTAACTGATTTTACCAAAGCCATTGATGCCGGCCTAAAAAACAAGGAGGTTTACCTGAATAGGGGCATAGCCTACCTTGAGCTGAAAGATTACCCCTCGGTGGTATCAGACATGTCTGCTGTAATTGCCATTGATGGCTCTGCCGAAGCCCCCTTTGAGTACCGCTCAAGGGCGTATATATTCCTGGGCAATTACCCCAGTGCTTCTGAAGATTTAACCAGGATAATCAGCATTAACCCCTCAAACGTAAATGCGTACTATAACAGGGCCATTATATATGAAGATGCTGAGCGCTTTCAGGTAGCCCTGAACGATTTAAATAAGGTAATTGAATTAAGCCCACAGGATGCCAAGGCGTATTACGACAGAGGGGCTCTGCTTTTTAAAATTGACAGGTTTTCATCTGCTTTGAAAGACCTCACCAAATCAATTGAGCTTGATGGTCAAAATGCTTCGTACTATAAAATGCGGGGTAACATCAGGTACCAGTTAGAGAATTACGATGGGGCTTGTGAAGACTGGCAACAGGCCAAAAGCCTGGGCGCCCCTAAAATAGACTATACCATTAACCGCTACTGCAAATAAAAAGCCACAACACACATGGGTGTTGTGGCTACTAACTACCTTAAGCCTATGTTGTGGTTAGGCGTAAGCCATTGGCCGTACAAGGTGTGCCATGGCATTTCTTACCTCTCTAATGCGCGCCACCAATTGCCGCTCAGTCATTTTCTGGGCTGGTTCGGCAATGATTATTTTGTTGCGCCATTTCGGATTTTGATTTAATGTTTTTACCAGGCCGGTTTTAGCTTCGGCTGGCCCCATAACATACAGCTTGTCTGTTTCTTGAAGTTGCTCAATAATGCACAAGTAATACTTATGCAACTGATGCACTTTACGCTCCATTAATTTTCCTTCTGGACGTGCGTCCTGTGGCCCCCAGGGTGTACCAGACCCTGAACCACCATGCACATGATAGTGCTCTACTTCTGAATCTATGCGGCACATCGATTCCTGCTTGCCCTCTAGGGTTACGATCCATGCATAGTCCGCATTTAACCATATGCCGATGAACCTATCCATTTTGTTTAATTACTTTAAGTTTTTCAGGTTCTATAAATGTAAGGTTTTATTTCTCTTTTTACTATTTAAGGGCGGCTTTTATTAAGTGACATTTGTCATTTTTTTAAGTGACACTTCAATGTATTGGCCCGGCTCCGGTCTATTTGGTAGAATATGCGCTACGCATTATAACTGTTTGAGCCAATTGAAGCAGTCAATGTATGGTTTTAGCACAGTGTTAGCATATGGGTAGGCAGTGCCAGATAACTCATTGTAAACGTTTACAGTAATATTAAATGTTACTTTAAGTTTATTTGTGTTTTGTTAATTTGAGTTTCTGCGCTGTGTTGTTTTATCTGCTTTTTACAAAATTACAAAGCCTTTGTTAAACAAAAGGCTTCATGGCAAGGTGAGTTGTTGTAACAGAGTGCCTATTGTGCATTTACATACGCGCACTTTCAATACAAGGAAGCTGGGGAGGATAATGCGCCAAAATATTGGCAATACCCTTGTGGGGGCAACGCTTGCTTAGTAGTTTAAAGCAATATTGGTATAAAAAGGTCAAAAAATAAGCTATACCAAATGAGGCTAATCAAATTCTCTTACTTACTAAACCTACTCATTTTTGCCCTATTGTTTGGTTGCAATAAGGTGCCGGTACCCGTAAAGGCCAAATATGCTGAGCCTATTGGGCATATTCCGTCAGAGAGGGTAATTGCAAGCCACAACTTTAAGCCTTGTTATGAAGGGTTGTTTTTTCAGTATTACAATACCACGCCAGACGCCAGCTACAGGTTTGGCAAGGATTCAATCCGCACCTATGTCAATGCCAATTACCAAAATAATGGTTATACTGACTCTGGCTGGTTAAGCTACCACTTCATGATTAACTGCAACGGGGTGGCGGGCCGATATTCGGTAGTTGAAACCGACGCCAATTATCAACCAGGCACATTTAACAATGACCTAAAGCAGCAACTGCTTAAAATAACCCAGCATTTTCAAGACTGGACCCCCACGGTATATCAGAATGAGCCTTACGACTGTGTAACCTACCTAACCTACAAAATTGAAAATGGCGAAATTGTTGATATTTTACCTTAACCTAAGCTGCCTGGTATTGTTGGTCCTCTTAGGTGCCTGCACGCCTGATAATAGGCAAAATGAGGTTGAAAATGCGGTGGTAGGTCTGTCAGTGGATGCCTACAGCAACCTGAGCCCGACTGAGCAAAAAGCCATGTCAGAAAAGCTTTTGCAAATAGGCATGAGCTTTTATGGGCAAGGTAGCCCTAAAAGTATGGAGTTTATTGAGCAGGCCATTATGCTTGACTCAACCAATGCGGCTGCCTGGCGAGAGCTGAGTATACCCTACCTTAAAAGGGGGTATGCCCACCAATGGCATGAACTAATTGATAAAGCCGTTTACTACGACCCCGAAACGTGGATGGGCTACCGTGCCACCATGAAGCTTTACTTTTACCGTGACTTTGAAGGGGCCATAGCCGACTTTAACGCTACAGATACCATTACCCCCAATTTTACCGACTACCCCCAGGGGCAAAGTGTTGATTACATGCGGGGCCTGTGTTATATGGGGCTTGGCCAGTATGCCACTGCTATTGACTGGTACAATAAATACATTGCTGAAGTTACCGAAGAGCAAGGCGAAAAGTGGGTTGATGTATACGCCTTTTTATATAAAGGCATTACTTTTAATTATTTACAGCAGTATGACAGCGCCTTGCTAAACCTCAATAAAGGACTGAGCTATTACCCCAACTCGGCCGATATGCATTACCATATGGCAAAAGTGCACCTGGCCATGCAAAGGCCCAATGCCGCTTTAGAGAGCTGGCAAAAAGGCTTAACACTGTTTGACCAGGGTAATTACCAGCAAAGACCCTACGTTGAGGTGCTGGAACAGCTGTATGATACTGACTTTACTGCCTTGCACAAAAACATACTGGCTGCAAAAGCAAAGAGGTAAAAGTTTTTATGGTCAAATCTAAACCCATGGGTAGGGCCGTAGTTAAAGCATTAACAGCCA
>CAZXTW010000718.1:0-3785 GCA_964643525.1 uncultured Roseivirgaceae bacterium | reverse complement strand
GGTAGCGGTTTTAGTGTCTAAAAACAAGGTGCAAAATACCAGAGCAAACACCCAGGGCACTACTACAATAATTGGCCTGAGCCAATAGGCCAGCCAAATGGTGTTGGGCCAAATGTACTCTGCCGTGAGGCCGTTGAGGTGGCCCACAAATACCGTGAGGCATAAAATGTATATTGAATAAAACAGGTAGCTTCTTATGCGTACTGAAAAATAGATAAACAGGTTGTACACCAGCATGATGAGCATAATGCCCAGATAGAGGCCAATGCCGTACGACTCGCGCCGTACTTTTAAGGCAAATGCTTCGGTTGACCACAGGGTGAGTGGCACCTGTAGCGTACTGGTGGTTTTAACACGCAGGTAAAAGGTGGTATTGTTTTTGGCAGCCAGGGGCAGGCTGAACAAAAAGTTTTTGTACGGTATTTGCCGTTCTTTGAGAGGCAGCAGGTCACCACTGAGCACATTGGTAAACTGGCCAGAGTCGGCCCGGTAAAACAGCTCTACCTCATCTAATGGCGGGAACCCAACCTCTAATAAAAACTGCCTGGGGGTTGGGGCAGTATTATTGAGCGTAAACCTAAACCAGTAGGTGGCCTTGGTAAAGCCAAAGTTAGGTACAGGGCTTTTTGAAGGGCTGAACTGGTTTTGATAAAAAGGCGAGCTGACATCAATAATGCTGAGGCTGCTGGCGGCATCACTGAAAACATCAACCTGCATGCCCAGGTTCAGTTGGTTTTGCGACGCATCAATCATGACCTGACCAGCATGCACACCAGTTGCTGGCGCACAGATGGTTAAAAAGCATAGTAATATAAAATAGATGGAGTTACTTTTTGCCACTGGTTGTTAGTACGGTCATAAATTGAAGTACCAACATATTAAAAAAAACCTGAATTAACCGGTTTTACCCATTGCAATAGGGGTATGTAGTTAAAGAAAACCTTCTGCTATTCACAAAAGGCTTTCAAACGCTGGTATAACCAATATACAAACTGATTTTTTAGCCTTGTTGGCTAGCGGTCTTCACTGCCCAGGCCGTCAATTGAATTATCAAGTACGTTCAAAAACGTATGCAACCATTCGGGCGTAGCATCACGGTAAGTATCTATGCGCCATGCCCAGATAATACCGTCACGCCTGATTTCAACATAATAGCCGCCCTGGTCGGCAATGTCAGGGTTGCCAATAAACCGCTCTTGCTGTAGAAACAGCCTTTCTGGTAAATGGTCAGTGATTCTGGCAGCGCTTTGGTAGGCGGTTTCGCTTAGCTCAATAAAATTGCCCTGATAGGGTGCCTCACCACCGGGGTAATGGTCGTTGCTGTCTTCAAAAAGCTGCTCACCTTCCAGCTTAAAAATGTCAACGCATTGAGCACCGCCCTGGCAAAAGCCCCGGTAGGTACCAAAAATTAAATAATCGTTTACATCAAGGCGTGCTTCGTTTTGGGCTACCACCAGGTCTTCTGGCTCGCCCAGGCATGAAACCATCACCAGGCTGGTTAATACGCCAATTACTGTTGAATAAAGTAGGTTTTTCATAGTAAATAGTAATTATTGTTACAGTTCATGTTTTGATATTTGTTGGTAGCGGCAGTTACAGGGTATCATTGCCAATAAGTGGCAGCACAATATTAATTGCCTCAATAAACTCTGGCAGCCCGGCATAATCTGCCACTACCTGTGGGTCAATGCGCCACCGCTTTACCTGTGACCCACTGCCTGTTTCAATGTAGTAAAAGCCTGTATCAGCAGCGCCGGGTGCTCCCAGTACCTCCTGGTCAGTTTGCAGCAAAGCTTCAGGAAACAAATTGGGCAGGCCCTCTACACGGTCATAAGCCCTGTCGCCCAAAGCCACAAAATTATTGTTGTTCAAAGGCTCATCAATTACCTGCAGGTTATCAGCATATTCATATACTCTTCCGTTTTCAATTTTGAACAGCTCAACACATTCAGTGTCCAGGCAGCGCCCTGCCTGGGTGCCAAAAACCAGGTAGTCTGCATTGCTGCCTAATGCGTTGAGGTCAAGGCCTGTTTCTGCCTCGGTAGTGCAGTTAAAAAGAAACCCGGTTGCTGCCAGGCAAATCATCAATTTTAAAAGTAAGTGTTTCATTAACAGTAGTATTAAAAGTTAAAGTATTGGCTGTTGGGTATCAGTTTGGCTTACAACCAACCATGTGTTTTATGGGCGTTGTGCCTCTAAATTGGTCAATGCGCTGCTTACCCGGTTGTACCAGGTGGTGTACCACTGGGGGCTTTCTTCCCAGGGTATATCAAGGCCAAATATTTCAAGCTGGCCATTGATTTGTACCAGCATAAAAGTTAGAGGGCCGTCATAATATATTTTGGGGTTGGTGGGCAGTTGCTCGCCGGCCAGCAGTTGCTCAGGCAAAGTGCTTAGCAGGTCACTGACCAGTTGATAGCCTTCAGAGCCCAAAGTCACAAAATCGCCCGCAATACGGCCTGTTTCAAAATCAGGGTAGGCACTGGCCTGGTCATAAAAAACCTCGTTGGCTTCAATCTTGTAGGTTACAATGCAAGTGGGTTGCCCAAAACAAAAGGTGTTGATGCGGCCAAAGGTTAAAGCCTCAACGGGGGTGTCATTCACATCAGGCAGGGGCAAATTGCTACTGTTGCACCCTACAATAGCTAAGGCTAAAAGAAGGCACGTTATGGTTAAGCGTAGTTGGTAGAATACGTTCATGATCATTTGTTTAGTTTTATTAAGCTCTATGTGCCCTTAATGACCCAGGCTATAGTAAAAAGGTTGGAAGGCAGCCAAAAAACAAAAAAATGCCCCCTGCATTGCAGGGGGCGTAGGTAGATACAGTAGAAATATAGAGAAAAGAAAGAAAAAGAGATTGCTACTAAGGTGCCGGGTGGCTTCAATAGTTGTGACAGGCGGTGGGGTTTAATGGTTGCCTGGGTTTATATTTTTTAAGGTACAGTAACACCGCACCGGCAGGGCAAGTGGCGTGGCTATGATTGTGAATTGGTAAATTCTTTTGCAATTTCGCACCATAAATACACAATAAGCAGTGAGCACAAGCTACCACCCTCATATTCAGATTATTGAAGAATGTTACAAAATACCCCAGCTGGACCGTACCCGGCGTATTGCGGCCTTGCTGCCACATGATTACCACCAGAGTGATAAGGCTTACCCGGTATTGTACCTGCACGATGGCCAGAATTTATTTGATGACAATGCCCCCTATGGCAACTGGGCCATTGACCGCTCGCTAGCCACCCTGGCCAGCCAGGGTTTGGGCGATGTGATAGTGGTTACGATTGACCATGCCGAAGAAGAGCGCATTAATGAGTTCCACCCGTGGGACCACCCTACGTTTGGGCCGGGCAAGGGTAAGAAATACCTGGAGTTTATGGCCGAAACACTAAAGCCTTATGTTGATGATAAGTTTCGTACCCTGGCTGACAGGGATCATACCGGCATAGGGGGCAGCTCAATGGGGGGGCTGATTAGCATTTATGCCAGCTTTAGAATGGGTGATGTGTTTAGTAAGTTCATGATTTTTTCGCCAGCCCTGTGGGTAGCCCAGAAAATTTATTTTAAGGCCATTAAGTTTTTGCCTGTGGCCAGTTATGATATTTACCTGTACGGTGGCGATAAAGAAGGCAGTACCATGGTGCCCAATGTAATGCGCCTGAAAGAGGCCATGGAGCAAAGTGGGGCCAATAGTGACTTATTGAATTTTGAGGTGGCCATTGACCCTGACGGCGACCGTTGCCTTTACAAGATCCTCTTTTGCAGTTGTTACTGCAACAATC
>CAZXTW010000717.1:0-3831 GCA_964643525.1 uncultured Roseivirgaceae bacterium | reverse complement strand
GCCAAAGAGCTGAAGCAGCTTAAAAAATTGTTGAAAGCCAATATTGAGCTTGAGCACCAGTGGGAAGGTATTGAAACACAGTTTGAAGCACTGTACCCACAGTTTTTAGACAGCCTGCGCACCACCTGCCCTGACATAACAGATAATGAACTGAAGCATTGCCTGTATATTAAAATGAATATGAGCAATAAAGAGATATCAGGGCTAACCAATATATCACCACAAAGTGTAAAAATGGCCAGGAACAGGCTGAAGAAAAAGCTTGGCCTGGGCAAAGACCAAAGCCTGAAGGCCTTTATACACCAGCTGCCACCCAAGTAAGCCCCACAGGCTATGCCTGCGCAGGCTACAAAACAAAAGAGAGCTGCCAATCAGTATTAAACCGTATTGGCAACTCTCTCTACAAGTAAATGTTTAAGCTTAGTTTGTTAAGGCTTTGTGCCTTAATTACCCTTTAAGCAGGTTGTAATCAATAATGCTTTTTACAAAAATAGCATTCAGCCAGCCAACGTGCTGCGCACTTTTGGCCAAACTACAGCCACGTAATATTATGCTGGCTTTTGATACGTATAATTACGTAGTCAAGCAGTGTAATTACGTATGCATTGCTTTAGCGAACCACAGCTTACCTACTTTAAATCAAGTAGTTATATAATAATGTTTAAATAGTACATCTACGTAAAATTACCGGTACAGCCGCACCCTGGCGTGTAGGTAAAGCCAGGTAAAATGCATGGGTACTGCTATATTTCTATTTTACTTCAGTTGGCAAACCAAAATAATGGGTGTTTTGGCCCTTTACCCCTGGCTGGTATTGAAACAGCCCCCCCGCTTCGGGGTATTGTGCTTCCTGCTCTGGCGTCATGCCTATGCTGGCAGAAGTAATGTACATGGTGGCCAGGCTATCGCCAGCAAAGGCCACACTGGTTACGTTCAGGGCGGGCACATCTACCAGTTGCAGCAGCTGGCCTGTGTTGGGGTTCCACCGGCTTACGGCGTGGCCACCCCACAGGGCTACCCATAGCATGCCTTCGGCATCAATGGCCATGCCGTCGGGGTGGCCCAGGCTATCGGCCACCTGTACAGCCACCCGGCCATTGGTAATATTGCCTGTGGCTACGTCATAATCAAAGGCCTTTACCTGCTGGGTAGGCGTATCAATATAATACATGGTTTTTCCATTGGCTGCCCAGCAAATGCCGTTGCTAATGGTTACGCTGTCTACCATTTTCTGATGGGTGCCGTCGGGCGCTACCTTATACAGGGCGGCGGCACCTGGCAGCTGCCTCAGGTGCATAGAGCCCACCCACAGGCGGCCGGCGGGGTCGCACTTGCCATCGTTAAAGCGGTTATCTGCCAGGCCTGCTTCAGGGTTGGCAATGGGTTCAAGCTGCCCGTTGGCCAGTTGCATGCGGTAAATGCCGTCTTGCAGGGCCACCACTACAGAGGTGCCGTTGCCTTCTGGCACCACAGTGCCTACGCGCTGCCCCAGATTAAAAGTAGCTGGCTGTGCCTGCCCAGGCTGCCACCGGTACAGCAGCTGCCCTTCAATATCAACATAATAAAAGGCCTGCTGTTGCTGGTCCCAGATGGCCCCCTCGCCCAGTTGAGGTTTCATATTATGCACCAGGGTAACGGTAGCAGGTTCAGGCTCCATGGCGGGTGGCTCTTTTTTGGTGGTGGTACTTTGGCAGCCCCAGCACAACGCCGTGGCCAGCAGCAGGGGCAGTAACAAATGCTTTATCATAATCAAGATTAGCCTCAAAGGGTTTAGGCCCTGAATATGAGAAAAGATTCGTCAATAGGCAATTATAACCCTGCGTTTATTCAACCACCCTGAACTTAAATATATGGTAGGGCGCGTGTTTGGCCATATGGCTTTTGCTTTGCAGCATCTGGTTGGGTATGTCACTATCGGCCAGGTACACATCGCCACCGTTGGTCAGTGACAGGCCGTCGGCCCAGCGGATGCGCTCATCATTAATTAAGGTATACCCCTTGCCATTGGGCGGCACCACGTAAATGCCCCGGTGCTCAATATCAGTAATGTACACATTGCCCTGCCAGTCTGTTCTAATACCATCACTCAGTGGCTTATCGGCCACCCGCTCTACTGCCTGGGCCACCGCCTGCTCAGAAAGGCTAAAGTCAGCAATAACAGCCGTAGGGATGCGGAACAGCCCTGAGTGCCCCATAGGCGCATAATATACATACTGCCCGTCGCGGCTAAAGTCAATGCCGTCAATGCCCGTCAGCAAATCTACCAGCCCACCAAAAAAGCGCATGGTCTTGGCGGGCGGGCGCGGCACATAGCCTTCGTGCTGCATGCTAGGGTGGCCCTCCAGCAGGTTTTTGCTCTGGCCGGTTTCAAGGTTGTATACAGCCAGGCTGGGCTTTTTACCAAAAAAGCTCACATTAGCCACCACCAGCAGCTTGCCGTTGGGCGCCACCGAGCGGTCATCAAAAAACCACAGTTTTTTGGCCACCCCACCCGGAAAGGCATAGGTGTGCACCACCTGGTTGGTGGCCAGGTCAATGGCCGTGAGCTTTACCGGGTCAAAGCCGTGGTTGCCATGGTCAATCACCCACAGCCTGTTTTGCTGGTCAGTAAAAACGCCCAAAGGGGCTTTAAACTGTTGTTGTGCTTCAGCGCTGGGGTACGGCACCGCCTGGTTGTTCACCACCTCCATCAGCTTGTTGGTGGCAGGTCGGCTTTCAGGGTGTACCGTAAAAAACAGGCGGGTGGCCTGGCTGGTGTCTTTGCTTACGGCCACATTGCCTATGGGCTCGTGGTAAGTAAAGGCCAGCTGCAACTGGCCGGCCCCGTATTTGGGTGGGGTTGATACATCTGGGTAGTTTACCCCACCCCCGTACTGTACCCGCAAAAACACCGCCAGGGCACTTACCAACACCACCAGTACCAGCAGCGCATTGCGCACAAACTTCACTAGCTTCTTCATTTTATAGTGAATATATATTCATTTAACAGATAGATTTTTTATGGTTGAATGCTGCGCCAGGCCATGGCATAGCATTGCTCTATGGCTTGCTGGCTCATTTGCTGGGCACTGCCAAAGTACAGCCTGGCCACCCCGTTGGCGGCCCCCATGAGCTGGGCCGCCAGTACGGGCACAGGCACCTCTTGAATTAACCTGGCTTTTTGGGCCCGCGTTAAAAAATCGTACAGGGGCTGGTAGTAGGCGGCGTTCATGGCCTGTGACTGGGCGTCAAGGTATTCAGAGCGTTGGTACTGCTCAATAAATAAATTGCGCTCAGGCTCTTTCAGGCCTGCTTTCAGGTAATTGCACCACAGGCGTTTAAAGTTTACCTCAAACTTATCGGCCGGGTTGTGGTCTTTAAACACCTCATCCATCTTGGCCCGCTTCAGCTCACGAAACAGGGCGTTAATGAGTGCCTGCTTATTTTCAAAATAATTATACAGGGTGCCGGTGGCCACGCCGGCCTCTTTGGCTACGGCCCCCATCTTTAAGCCTGCATAACCTGTTTTTAGCACCAGCTGCAGGGCCGCACGAAATATCTGCGGCACCTTGGCCTCATCTTTTGCCTTTGGCATACCCAATTATAAATGAATAATTATTCAGCAAAGAAAGCAATTTACTGTAGTAATGCCAAACGTTAGTTGGTAAAGAGCTGCCCTACAGTATGGCTTCGGTAAACGCTATTTGCGGGCAATGAGCTGCCAGTGGCCTGACCTGTCACTACCTACGCGCCGTATGATATTTTTTTCTTTCAGTGCAGCAATATTTTTGTCAATGGCGGTGGTACTAATTCCAATATTTTCGGCCAGTGCTTTCTTGCTTACCTTAGGGT
>CAZXTW010000716.1:0-3844 GCA_964643525.1 uncultured Roseivirgaceae bacterium | reverse complement strand
CTAAAGTACCAAAAAGTTCTTCTTGTTGAGGAGTTGTTCCCCAGCGAATCAAAGCGATTTCTGTGGTTTCCGATAAACCTGCACTTAAAAGTTGAGGCACAATTTGTTTGAGATTATGAATCCCCATATAGATTACGATCGTTTCTGAACCGTGGGCAATCGCTTGCCAGTTAACATCAGGACGATATTTACCTGCTGATTCGTGTCCTGTGACAAAAGTAACTGAAGAACTAAAACCTCGATGAGTAACAGGAATATTGGCATAGGCAGGGGCCGAGAGCGATAACCTGATAAGCACCGTAGCAAATGCAAATGACGAGTACCGAAATAAATTGGTATAGCGTGAATGGTACCGAAGCGAGTACAACAGAATTAGTACATCAGAAAACACCAGAATGGTATAAAACAGGTTAAGCGAGTCTTTATACACTCCATGTACAAACAGGCGCACCACATCATTGGTCATAATGGCAAAAAACGCCAGCAGCAACGAGCCTGCAATTACCTTTTTAAACCTGATAAAGCTGGCCTGCTCTTCATCTGTTTCGGTAATGCGGGTATGCTTTTGCTGGCGGTAATAAATGCCTATGGTTAAGAATATAATCAGGGCACCAAACGCATCGGCCAGCATGGGGTACAGCTGTTCGTAGCTCAGGTGCTCCCACGAAATGGGCTCGCCCAGCTTACCAAACTCTTTAAAGGCCGAACGCAGTAAAATGATCGATAAAATCTCAAACTGCTTGCCTACTGAGTCGGCAACTGATCGGGGCAGCTCAAACACCAGGCCCAGCACCTCAAAAAACAGCAACAGGTTAAAAGCCACCTCTATGGCAAAATAATGGTTGTGTATGCCTGTAAAGGCTTTAACGCTGGCCTGCAGGTTAAAATAATCAATAACAGTTACCAGCACGATAGACAGCACAAAGGCATAGATCAACAGCTTGCTCAGCAGTTTTGGGGTACTCTGGGTTTCCCAAAAAGCCAGCAGGCGGTCAAACGTAAACAGCAACAACTTACTGATCATGGGGTTGGTTTGTTGGTTATAAGGGTGGTTCAAGCAGGCTTGCCATACAATATAGCACAGTTAACGCCAATATGGGCAAGCCTGGCCGCTACAAAAGCAAAACCACCTCTGTAAAACAATGACAAAAGTCATTTTTATATGTAACCTAAGTGGCACAGCTGCCAGGTGTTAACCCTTTACTTTGTAGCTGTAAACCAATCAAAATTCAGTCATGATTATTGAGCAAATATATACGGGTTGTTTGGCAGAGGCTGCCTACTACATTGAGTCTAACGGCCAGGCAGCCATCATTGACCCCCTGCGTGAGGTAGCTCCGTACATTGACATGGCCCAAAAGCGCAATGCCACCATTAAGTATGTATTAGAAACCCACTTTCATGCTGATTTTGTGTCGGGCCACCTCGACCTGGCTAATAAAACCGGGGCCACCATTGTGTATGGCCCTACAGCACTGCCCAACTTTGAGGCCCATATTGCAGCCGATGGTGAACTACTGCCCCTGGGCAATGTAACCATTCAGGTATTGCACACACCGGGCCACACCATGGAGTCAAGCACCTTTTTACTGTTGAATGAAGCAGGTGCCCCCCATGCTGTATTTACTGGCGATACCCTGTTTATTGGTGATGTGGGCCGCCCCGACCTGGCTGTTAAAACTGACCTGAGCCGCGAAGACCTGGCCGGGCACCTGTATCGCTCGTTGCGCAATAAAATCATGCCCCTGCCCAATGAGGTAATGGTATACCCTGGCCATGGGGCTGGTTCGGCCTGCGGCAAAAAAATGAGCCAGGCAACTTCAGATACCCTGGGCAATCAAAAACGCTTTAACTACGCCCTGCGGGCAAACATGACTGAAGCGGAGTTTATTGCCGAAGTAACCGATGGCCTGGTTACCCCGCCCCAATACTTCCCTAAAAACGCAGTAATGAACAAAATGGGCTACCACAGCATTGATGCTGTATTGCAGCAGGGCATGCAGCCATTGGCTGTTAGTGCAATGCTTCATGCCATGGCCAACCAGCATGCCCTGGTGTTAGATACCCGCAGCAAAGCGGCTTTTGCTGAGCAGCACATACCCGGTTCCATCTGGATTGGCCTTGAAGACAACTTTGCCCCCTGGGTTGGGGCCCTGATAGAAGACCTGCAGCAGCCTATTGTGTTTTTGGCTGCCCCCGGCCTTGAACAAGAGGTGGTTACGCGGCTTTCGCGTGTAGGGTATGACAATGCCCTGGGTTACCTTCAGGGGGGCATTGAGGCCTGGCAACAAAGTGGGCAGCCCACCACCTGCATCCAGCAGTGCAGTGCAACCGAGTTTGCCCATGCCTACCAGCCCAGCAAGGCTAGTGTGTTAGACGTGCGCAAATTCAGCGAATACAATGCCCAGCATTTAGAGGGGGCTCAAAACGTGCCATTAGATTTTCTACAGCAAAACCTCAGCCAGCTCAACAGCAGCCACACCTACTACCTGCATTGCCAGGGGGGCTACCGCTCGGTTATTGCCGCTTCAATACTTAAAGCCAATGGCTTTCACAACATCATTAACGTGCTGGGGGGCTTTCAGGCCATTAAAAAAGTATGCCCATGGGTTACCGCTTATGCCGAGCCTCAAACCCACCTATAAACTATCAACTAACTGTTTTATCAAAAAAGCCCCGCTACTGCGGGGCTTTGGTTTATTTTAATATTCAGGTAGGGTGGGTTAAAACCCAACAAACGAAATACCTATTTTAGTAACTGCGGCGTCATCAAAGCCCACTGGGGCACCGCCACTGCGCCACAGGGTGGTTACGGCCTGCTCATAAAAAATATTGAACCCGCCAATACCTATACGGCCTATTACCGTTGCGCGGTAATTGCTCAATTCAAAATCGTCTTTGCGCTTGTCCTTAATAATGCGGTCGCCATTGTCATAGCGCACCTTGGTGTGCGAGGCCAGCAACAGGCCTATCTTACCACCTACGGCCAGCTTAAAGCCGTTGGGGTTGTTCTTGCTCAGGTTCCAGCGTATTTCAAGCGGTATGTCTAAATACGTGGCGGCAATCTTACTCTTCTTAAAATCAAAGTCACCTCCAAACTGGTCACTCAGGGCAATAATCTGCAGGCTGTCGTTGGTGCCGTAGGTTAGCGTTTGGTCGTCGTCAAAGCTATACTTCTCAAGGCCCACGCCCACGCCGGGGTTAAACGTAAGGCGGCCATTCTTACTCAACTTAAAATCATACAGGTAATACAGGCCTATGCCTTTTGAGCCCCAAAAGCCAAAGTCGGTCGTTTCGGGCGTGTCCGTAATAAAATTAAAGCCAAAGTCTACAATTAGTCGGCCGGGCACGTCGGCATCCCAGGCCTTCTCTTCTTGGGCACTACCTACCAGGGGCAGGGCCAGCAATAAGCCCACAGCTAGGGCACGAAAAAGATTCATATAGGTCAATTTCCGGTTTAGATACATCAATGAGCGGGTAAAGTTAGTATTTTTCAAAAAGGTTCAACAATTATTTGCTTTCGTTGCTTCATTTTCCTTACATTTGCATTCCATTTGCGAAACAGGGCACCCAAACAGTAAAATTTTATTGTTTTCGTACCTTGAACGAATAGAAACAAAAGTTTATTTTATGGTTCTGTTCATTCGCTTGGGCTGGACCCGTAGCTTAACTGGATAGAGCACCTGACTACGGATCAGGAGGTTGGGGGTTCGACTCCCTCCGGGTTCACTACCTTAGAAATGCAAAAAAAAGCCCCTCGGTTGCCCCGAGGGACTTTTTTATTTTTAGGCCCAGCTCAGGGATCAATCGGAATATCTGGGGGATAGTTGATAGATCAATTAAC
>CAZXTW010000715.1:0-3845 GCA_964643525.1 uncultured Roseivirgaceae bacterium | reverse complement strand
GGCCAGGGTGATGGTAGCGGACCGCCCTGCTCGTACGGTTATTGGTGGTGGCTGTGGGATGAGCTCAGGGGTGATACCAGCTACCAGGGCTCGTACGCTGCCCTGGGTTACGGTGGCCAGTACATAACCGTCATCCCCAACCATAAACTGGTTATTGCCCATAAAACCAGGCTGGGCCTGTTTACCCTTTTGGGGCTTACTTACAAAGGCACCGGCGACCGTGTGTTTTATGACGTAGTAGAAAAGCTTGTAGCAGCCAAAGGCAATGAATAATTAATAATTAACAATGAATAGGCCCATTATTCATTATTAACTATTCATTGTTAATTGATTAGGTTTTATCATAATTCAGCATCCACTTAATGCCAAATTGGTCAGTTACCATGCCAAACCGGGCATTCCAGAAGGTATCACTCAGGGGCATATCTACCTGCCCGTTGGTGGCCAGGGCATTAAACACGCGGTCTTGCTCTTCGGTGCTTGAGCAGTCTAGGGCCAGGTGCACATTATTGCCTGGGGTGTGTGGGTAGTTTGAAGGGCCGTCAGAAGCCATTAGGTGCATGCCTTCTGCTTTAAACTCAGCATGCATTACTCGGTCTTTATCAGCTTCTTTGGCTTTATCGCCCTGGCTTTGGCCAAACGTTTCTGACGATACAATTTGCCCGTTAAAACAGTCAGCATAAAACTTCATGGCCTGTTGGCAGTTGCCATTAAATGACAGGTATGCGTTGTATCCTTTCATAGTGATTTGGTCTTGTTGAGGTGAATAAAATTTACGAAAGGTACAAAAAACAGGCATAGCCAGGCATAATGTATGGCCAGCGGTGTTATGGCGTGATAAATGTTTACAACACCAGCATAAAGCCTACCCACAAATAGGTTAAAAAATGCCAGAAGCGGCTCACATTAATGGTAAAATCAAGGTTGCGTGAGTGGTTCTGGTAGTCGGTAATTTTCCTGACGGCAAAAATCAGGAGGCCAATACCCACTACAATATGTAAAAAGTGCACCACTGTTACCGGAAACAGAATATTTCGGTAGGCGGTGTTACTGGCTAAAAAGCCGCCCCAGCCATTGATTTGCACCACTGCAAATACGAGCCCCGTAAGCATGGCACCCTTTACCCAAAGGCCTGCCTCGTGTATTTTATCGTGTTTGAGGCTACGCAAACCCATGTGCAGCAACCCGCTGGATATGATTATTACCAAAGTATTGACCTGAAAACTAAAGGGTATCTGTACATTGGGCAGGGCACTGGCCACCCAAATAATAAGCATCGTGCCAAATATTAGCAGGCTGGTGCCAATAAAAAGGGTAGTCATTAATTTAAAGGCCCGCCGGTGTTTTTCTTTTTCAGAAAGGCGTGCATCAACAATGCGTTTGTACTTGGTTTTGGCCATGCGGCAAGTTTCGTATTGATTGTAATGCTGCGTTAATATTATTCAATACAAAATACACGAGCAAATAGTTGGCGGGCAACAAAAAAGCCCCGCCTGGGCAGGGCTTGAATTAGTTCAGGTTTAATTATGCAGCACCCAAATGGGCTATTGGCTAGCACAAAGGTTCTTTACCAGTAATAATACAATGGCCATAAAAAGGGTCAGTGCCGCAGCCATTTGTTAATTGGCCTCCGGTACCGCCTTTAACTGTACTACCATGTTTTACTGCTTGTTTAGTTACAAAGCTTTTTACTTTCAGGTCTTTAAGGCTTAATTTATTATTCATAAGTGGTTAAGGTTAGGGTTTATTTATTACTCTATACTTCAAAGAAAAGCCCCGCACGGGCGGGGCCACACTACATGCAATAGCTGCTTTCTTTAGGGTATGCAAATGGTACCGCAGCCAGACTGTATACACTCGCCGCCTTGAAAATCCATTGTTTGGCAACCAGACAGATAAATGCTGCAGTTACAGGTGGCGTAAACAAAAGTATGGATGCCGCCTTTTACAGTCTTGTCGTTGGTGGGTTCAGCCTTGGTTACAAAGCTTTTTACTTTCAGGTGTTTTAACTCTAATTTCTTGCTCATCTTTTAAGTGGTAGTTGGTTATACTTAGTAACATACTATGTTACAGAAAATTACTGAAATATAAAAGAGGCTTTGGCCCTTAACGCGGTGCCGAAATGCTATCCTACATAGAGCAAAGGGCTTGCAATAGTCAATACACTACAGCTTGTGGTAGCTACGGTTCAGGCCCAAATATGCACGGCTGATGCTCATTGATGGTCAGTTAGTACCCAACCCTGCCGATCTTGGTCACAAATAACCAAACTTATGTGGCCATTACTGCCCAATCACAACAGCAAAAAGCCTCCACTGCCTGCCCCGGCCCGTCCGCTTCTCTATGCCAGGTGGCAGGCATTCATTAACAAGTATTACATGCCTTTATTGGCCTATGGCCTGCGCAGGCCCCATAAAGTATTAATTGCAGTTGTAATGCTGTTTTTTGGTAGCCTGACCTTACTCAGCTACATAGGCATCAGTGCTTATCCGTTGCCGCCAACAGTACCGCCGGTGGTTGTCAAGCAGGTTGCTGTTGGGGCTGCTGGCCACAAGGCCATGGCAACCCAAAGCAGCCAGGCCTTATTTGAGGGCATTTGCCAGGTAATGCTTGCTGCGTTGCCGGCAATGTTTACCTTACTGGCGCTTCAGCTCCGGTCAATCAGGCAGGCGTTTGTTGCCTTCTGTGCCCTGCCTCTGGCTGTTTCAGGTGCCCTAATCATGCTATACTGCGCCGGCTGCCCTTTTAGCTTCATGGCGTTTATAGGCATGGCCTCATTGGTGGGTATGGTTGTCAACAACGCTGCTTTGCTGGTGGCGCAGGCCGGCCAGTTGTTTAGGGCGGGCCTGCCAAAAGATAAGGCTATTGTACAAGCTGCTAAAGCACAGGCTGGGCCTGTTCTACTCAACGCAGTATTAATTGCAGGTGGGGTGCTGCCGCTGGCCTTGGGCAGTAATGCTTTCATGGCCCCCATGGGCTGGGCCATCATTGGCGGCGTGTTGGTCAGTGCTGTATTGGGGCTGCTCATTACACCGGTGTTGTACCAGGTGATGGGGCCAAAACAGTAAACCCCTAATAAAGAAAAACCCGCCTGTTTACAAAGATAAACAGGCGGGTTTTTGGGTTTTGTGCTGTGGCTGGTGCCACAGGGCTTTATATGTTGCGTGGCTTTAGGTGTTCAAACAAACGATTAACCAATGCCAGAAAATACTTGCTGAAACCATTTACCCAATAGCGGCACAGGGTTTTGCTGCGCATTAACTGCCCCAATAATGCCTATAATCCACATTACAACGCCAAAAATAAGTGTAACAAAGTTCAAGAAGGGTATCCAACTTGTTACTACGGTAAAGAGCAAGATGCCTAAAGCTTGCCTTAGGTGAAAAGCACCAAGTTCAGATTTGTTGTTTTGATCATTATTCAAGATCAATGCAATGATCCAACCAATCAGGGTCAGGTAAGCAACAATGGCTACGGTTTTTCCTTTATCATTCATGGAAATGTGTATTTGGTAGTTTAGTTAGGGTGTTTACGGTTTGAAAATACATAAATAATTGTGAGTAACGATGCATTAGGTTTGTAATATGATAAAAAAATAATGGTAAAGGCCCAATTACAGTTAAATATGCTGGCCGTGTAGTGCAATTTATGGCGCTGGCCAGCTATTTTTAGGCTTTGTTACCTCATTAACAAGGGTTGTATATGGCTTTTGAAGCGGTGTTTACCATAGTGGCACTGGGGGCTATTGCCTTTTACCTGTTGCGGCATTACCAGCGGCAGGTGCAGGAGGGCAATACCCTTGATGAAACCCAACTGCGCGATGACCGGCAACACCGGCGGCAGTT
>CAZXTW010000714.1:0-3852 GCA_964643525.1 uncultured Roseivirgaceae bacterium | reverse complement strand
GAAGACCCGGTGTATGAACCCTTAACGGTACAATACAAAGACTTTGCCGCCTGGCAAAACAACAGGCTGGCCACTGGCGAGCTTGACAAGCAAAAGGCCTACTGGCTCAATAAGCTGGCAGGCAACCTGCCGGTATTGAACCTGGCTACTGACAGCCCCCGCCCGGCCGTAAAAACCTACAACGGCAGCACCCTGGTAGTGCCCCTGCCAGCCGCCGTTACCCAGGGCCTGACGCAGCGCGTACAAAGTGCACGCGCCAGCGTATTTATGGGCCTGATGGCCGCCGTGCAAACCCTGCTGTACCGCTACACCGGCCAGACTGATATGGTGCTGGGCACTACAGTAGCCGGCCGCCAGGAAACAGAGCTTGAAAACCAGGTGGGCTTTTATGTAAACACCCTGCCCATACGCAGTGACATTAGCCAGAAAGATACTTTTGCCCGTATGGTGCGTAAGGTGCGCAAGGCCCTGCTGGATGCGTACGACAACCAGGCCTATCCGTTTGATATGCTGGTTGATGAACTCACCATACCGCGTGACCCTGCCCGCTCGCCCTTGTTTGATGTGCTGGTAGAGCTCATTAATGCCGATATCAATGCCATTAATGTACTTTCGTTGAAAGATATTACCATTGAGCAGTTTCCGGCAGCCAAGCAGTCAACCCTGTTTGACCTGGCCTTCCGCTTTATTGAAGATGCCCAGGGCATTACCCTGCACCTTGAATACAATACTGACCTGTTTAGCCATGCGCGTGCCCAACAGATTGGCAACCACCTGATTGGCCTGACCGAGGCCCTGGTGGCCGATGACCAGCTGCCCATTGACCAGGCAGCCCTGATGGGCGGCACTGAAAAGCAGGCCTTACTAACAGCCAGCCAGGGCCCTGCACTGGCCATTGACGACAGCAGCCTGAAGGCCCTGTTTGAAGCGCAGGCCGCTGCCACCCCAGAAGCCATTGCCGTGACTGATGCTGAAGGCAGCCTGACCTATGCCCAACTGAACAGCCAGGCCAACCGGCTGGCGGCATACATCACAGCCAATAACAACCCGCAGCCCGGCGAAATAATTGGCGTGATGCTTAACCGCAGTGCCCGCGCCGTAGTGGCCCTGCTGGGTATTGTTAAGGCTGGCGCTGCCTTTTTACCTATTGATACTGATTACCCACAGGCGCGCAAGCAGTACCTCATGGACGATGCCGGCATTCAACTACTCATTACTGACTCTGACTATATGTTTGAAGTCATTGAGTATTACCAGCAGGCACTGATTACCCTTGACATACAGCTGGCAGATATGCCAGCCGCTGATAACCCGGCCACAGAAGTAGCGGTTGACCAGCAGGCCTATATGATTTATACCTCGGGCAGCACCGGCCAGCCCAAAGGCGTGCAGATTGAGCACCGCAACTTTGTAAACTACCTGCAATGGGCCAACAGCCATTACTTTGGCAACACCACCGGCCACACCTTTGCCCTGTTTACCTCGTTAAGCTTTGACCTGACCCTGACCAGCATATTCTCTACCCTGCTGCGTGGCGACAGCCTGCATGTGATGCCGGCACAAGAGGTAAACAACACCATTACGGCCCTGTTTAGCCCTGATACGCCAGTTAATACAGTTAAGCTCACACCCTCGCACGTGGTGCTGCTGGCCCAGAGCGGCCTGGCCACCACCAACGTGGCCACGGCCATACTGGGCGGCGAAGAGCTCAAGGCAGAGCATGTACGCACCCTGCAAACCCTGAACCCTGATATTGACATATACAATGAGTACGGCCCTACTGAAGCTACTGTAGGCTGTACCGTTAAACACGTGACTGATGTTAATGACATTACCATTGGCACACCCATAGCCAACAGCGCCATTTACATTGTTGACGACAATGGGCACCTGCTGCCCGATGGCAACATTGGCGAGTTGGTGATTGCCGGTAAGGGGCTGGCCCGTGGCTACCACAACCGCCCTGAACTGACAGCGCAGCGCTTTACCGCCCTGGCCCACACGCCTGGCCAGGTGGTGCGCATATACCACGCTGGCGATTTGGCCAAGCGCCTGCCCAATGGCGACCTGCAATACCTGGGCCGTAAAGACCACCAGGTAAAAATCAGGGGCCACCGCATTGAACCCGGCGAAATTGAAAACACCATTGCCGCACAAAAAGGTGTGGGCGAAGCCATTGTGACCACTATTACTGACAATGCTGGCGACAGCCACCTGGTGGCCTACCTGGTGCCCCAAAGCAAGGCACTGGCCGCTACTGATGCCGGCAACAGGCTGGGCACTGAGCAGGATGCTGAGGCCGACAATGCCACCATACAGCTGCTGTCACAAAACCTTACCACCCACCAGCAGGCAAGCGACCGCCCCGCCAGCGGCAGCCAGGCGGCAGCGCCTGATGCTGAAGCAGCCGCAGAGCTGGTGCGCAACGTGAAAGAAGCCATTACCCGTACCCTGCCTGCTTATATGGTGCCCACCCACATATTGGTGCTGAATGAGCTGCCCATTAACAATGCCGGTAAGGTAGACCGCACCGCCCTGCCCGACCCACTGGCCCAGGGCCAGGGTGCCGAGTATGTGGCCCCCGCCAACGATACTGAGCAAAAGCTGGTTGACGTATGGCAGGAGGTGCTGCGTGTTGAGCAGATCAGCACCACAGACAACTTCTTTGCCCTGGGTGGCCAGTCATTAAAGGCCGTGCAAATTATTATGGGCATTACCAAAGCCCTTGACGTACGCCTTGAGCTGAAAGACATTTTTGCCATGCCTACCATACAGGCCCTGGCAGCCTATATAGGTACCCATAACCACCAGGCCGATGCCGCCATTACCCAGGTGGCTGAGCAGGCGCACTATGCCGTATCGCCAGGGCAGCGCCGCCTGTGGGTAATTGACCAGTTTGAAGAAGAGCAAACCGCCTACAACATTGCCGGTGCCTTTGAGTTTACCGGCCCGCTGCAGGTGGCCGCCTTTGAGGCGGCCTTCAATACCCTGGTAGAGCGGTACGAAATATTACGCACCGTGCTGGTTTCGGCTGATGGTGAGCCCCGCCAGGTGGTGAACACCCTGGAACAATCGGGCTTTGCCGTGCAGGTGACTGACCTGCGCCAGGCGGCCAACCCGCACGCCGAGGCACGCCAACTGGCCATTGCCGAGTCGCAAACCGGCTTTGACCTGGCCACCGGCCCACTGCTGCGCGTCAAGCTGCTGCAGGTGGCAGATGAGCATTACGTGTTCCTGCTCACCATCCACCACATCATATCTGACGGGTGGTCAATGGAAATCATGGTCAATGAGGTGCTGGCCCTGTACCAGGCCTACCGCCGGGCAGAAGAAAACCCTCTGCCACCGCTAACCATACAATACAAAGATGTAGCCCACTGGCAAAACCAGCAGCTGGAGGCCGAAGCCATGCAGCAGCACCGCCAGTACTGGCTCAACCAGTTCAGCGGCAGCGTGCCGGTGCTTGAAATACCCACCGATCACCCCCGCCCGGCCATTAAAACCTTTGTGAGTGATGCCATTGACTTTGAGCTGGACCCTGAACTGACCGAAGGGTTGCGTGCCCTGGCCCGCACCCACGAAGCCAGCCTGTACATGGTGCTATTGGCCTCGGTAGGCGTGCTGATGCACCGCTACTCTGGCCAGGAAGAGGTGGTACTGGGCTCGCCCGTGGCTGGCCGCGAGCACCCCGACCTGCACAACCAGATAGGCCTGTTCTTAAACACAGTAGCCTTGCGTATGGGCTTTGACCAGCAGCAGCCCTTTAACCAGCTCATGGCCCAGGTGCGCCAAACCGTACTTGATGCCAACCAGCACCAGGCCTTTCCGTTTGACCAGCTGGTAGAAGAGCTG
>CAZXTW010000713.1:0-3854 GCA_964643525.1 uncultured Roseivirgaceae bacterium | reverse complement strand
TGCCCTGGTTTTGCAGCAGCCCTACCCGCATTAATGGGGCCTGCCCCAAATCAAACGGGCGGATAAAGCGGGCCATGGCAGTCTCAGCATCTAGGCCTTCATATTGTTCAACCTCAAAGGCGGGGTTGGCTTCTACCACCTGCATTATGGCATCACCATCTGTTTCAAAGCGGGTGCGCAGGGCCTCGTGGCGTACTACCAGCTGCGCAAAAGCCTGGCCAATCAGGGTGGCATTGACCCCACCTTTCATAACAAATGCTTGCGGTATATTGTATGAAGTGCGCTGCACATCAAACGCCTGCAAGAAATGCATGCGCCTTTGCGCGCTTGATAACGGATAGGCCGCCGCCACATTGGCCACCGGAATACCCGATTGCTGTTGCTGCTCAAGACCATCAATGGTGCCAGCCAGCTGGCCCAGTTGCTGGTGCTTGAATACCGCCTGTAGCGGCAGGTCAACATGAAACTGTTTTTTAATGCGGTTAACCAGTATGGTAGCACGCAACGAATGGCCGCCCAGTTCAAAAAACCCCTGCCCTGTGCCAATTTGTGCTGCAGGCACCTTTAATACCTCAGACCATAGGGCGGCCAACGCACGCTCAGTAGCAGTAACTGGTGGCTGAACAGCCGCCTTGTTTATGGCTGGGGCGGGTAGGGCCCTCCTGTTTACTTTGCCGTTGCTGGTAAGTGGCAGGGCCTGTAGCCAAATAAATTGCTGGGGCACCATATATTCAGGCAGTTGCTGGCCCAAATGGTTGGCCAGCGTTTGCTGCTCAATGCCTGCTGTACCCGTATACCAGGCCACCAGTTGCTCATCACGCACCAGCACCACGGTTGCAGATACATCAGGGTGCTGGCCCAGCTGGTGGCTAATTTCTGCCAGTTCTATTCTGTAACCGCGCAGCTTTACCTGCTCGTCTATGCGCCCCATAAACAACAGCTGCCCATCGGGAGCCATCTGAACCAGGTCGCCCGTGCAGTACAGCTTCTCTCCCGCCTTAAACGGGTGCTCAATAAACTTTTGGCTGTTCAGCTCAGCGCGGTTCAGGTAGCCTGGTGATAGACCAGGGCCTGACAGGCAAAGCTCGCCTGCTACACCCCGGGGCACCAACCGTTGCCTGCTGTCAAGCACATAGGCACAGGTGTTGCCGGTAGGCAGGCCAATGGGTATGGCAGCCGTAGGGTAAGCATCTACGCGGTGCGCCGTGGCCACCACAGTACATTCTGTAGGGCCATACAGGTTAACGAAGCCACCCGGCCCAAGTAACTCATAGGCGCTTTGCACATGGGGCAATGAGGCCTGCTCGCCACCGGCATAAAGCCGCTTCAGCCCCTTTAAACGGTCAGGAAACTCAGCAATGGCCACATGAAACATGGCCGTGGTCATTACCACCTGCGTAATGCCCTGTTGCTCTATTACCCGGCAAAGCGCATCTGCATCGGCCGCTGTGTCTTGGGTAACCAGTACCAGCGTTGCCTTGTGCAGCAGCGTGTCAAATATATCAAGCACACTGGGGTCAAAGGTATAGTTGGTAAACTGCAATATGCGGTCTTGGGCAGAGTAATCACTAAAACCGTTATTGTATACCAAACGGGCAATGCTGTGGTGCCTGATGGGCGTGCCCTTGGGCTTACCCGTAGTACCTGATGTATAAATAATGTAGGCAAGTGCTTCAGGGTCAACTGCAACACCGGGGTTATGCGTGGGCAGTTGCTGCCAGGGGATGTCATCAAACAGCCAGCCGGTTGCCGGTACATCTGTCACCTGGGCTGGCTCCTGGTGCAGGATACCTACCGCCTGCCCATCGGCCACCATGTATGCCTTGCGTTCAGCAGGCAGCGTAGGGCCAAGAGGCAGGTAAGCAGCTCCTGCTTTAAGTACCCCCATAATGCTGATGATCATTTCAACCGAACGCTCAAAGCAGAGCCCTACCGTTTGGCCGGGCTGTACCCCCTGGCCAATTAAAAAATGCGCCAGCTCATTGGCTTTCTGGTTCAGCTGGTGGTAGGTCAACACCTTGCTGCCCATTTCAACAGCAGGGTAAACACCGTGTGCTGCCACAACCCCCTCAAACAGGGGCACTACCGACTGGTAAGGGTAATCGGATGCTGTATTGTTGTATTGGTGCAGTAGTTGGTGCTGCTCGGCCTCATCTATTACATTAACCTGGCTTATGGCCAGTTCAGGGCTGGCCAGCAACGCACTGACTACTCGCTCAAAGTAGCGGCTTATGCGCTCAATAGTAGCTGACTGGTATAGGGCAGTGGCATACTCAAAACTTACTGAAATAATGCCCTGCTCTTGCGTGGCTAAACAGCTCAGGTCAAATTTAGATACCGTATGGCCTATGCCGAAGGGCTCAATGTCCATCCCTTCGGCCTGCCCTGCCGACTGTTCAAAGTTCTGGTAGCTGAACAGTACATCAAACAAGGGGTTGCGTGATGTATTGCGCTGTACATCCAGCGCCTCTAACAATTGGTCATAACCATAATCCTGGTTGGCAAAGGCCTGCAGCGTGTATGCCTTTACCTGTTGCAGGTGGTTCAGGAAGCTGGTACTGCCAGCCACTTGCTGGCGCAGGGGCAAGGTATTGACAAACATGCCCACCATGCCTTCAAGGTCAGCGTGTGAGCGGCCCGATATGGGCGTGCCCACTACAATATCTTCCCGGTTAGCCAACTTACTTAACAGCACCTGCCATACAGACAGCAGCACCATAAATACAGTAGCACCGTTTGCTTTGGCCAGTGCTTCTATGCCTTGGCTTTGGGCTTTACTCAGGGCAAGGCTATAAACAGCCCCCTGGTGGTTTTGTATTGGCGGGCGGGCATGGTCAAGCAACAAGTCCATTGGCTCAGGCATAACCTCATACTGCTCAAGCCACCAGGCTTTCTGTTCCAGCAAGGCCTTTTGGTAAGCCTCGCCCTGCTCCCACACGGCAAAGTCTTTGTATTGCCGGGCCAGCGGTGGCAGCGTGGCCCCATTGTATAATTGTATAAAGTCACTAACCAGCACCGACTGGCTTACCCCGTCAGTAATGATGTGGTGCATATCTACCAACAGCAGGGCATCTGCTGTGCCTTCATTTTGCAGCAGCCCTACCCGCATTAACGGGGCCTGCCCCAAATTAAACGGGCGGATAAATTGGCCCATGGCCGCCTCGGTATCGGTGCCGCTAAAACGCTCTAAACCAAAGGCTGGTTGTGGGTCAATCACCTGTACGGCCCCACCTTCATGACCAGCCTCCTGGGCCACAAAGCTGGTGCGCAGAGCCTCGTGCCGCGCCACCAGTTGGGCAAAGGCTGCCTCTAACCGATGGGCATCAACACCACCCTTGAGCCAGTAGGCCTGTGGCAGGTTGTAGGCAATGCTCTGCACATCAAACGACTGTAAGAAGTACATCCGCCTTTGTGCGCCAGAAAGCGGGTAGTTGGCTGCCTCTGGCGCGGCAGGTATACCTTCCTGCACGTGGTGCGCCTGCCCGTCAATCACGGCGGCCAGTTGCCCCAGCTGCTGGTGCTGAAACACGGCCTGTAAAGGCAGGTTCACGTTAAACTGACGTCTGATGCGGTGCATCAACACCGTGGCCCTTAAGGAATGGCCGCCCAGCTCAAAAAAGTTCTGACCGGTGCCAATCTGTGTCTCTGGTACCTTCAGTACCGTTGCCCATAAGCTGGCAAGCACCTTTTCTGTTTCAGTAACTGGCTCTAGTATAGCCTCTGTCTCTATTGCAGGGGCTGGCAATGCACGTTTGTTTACCTTGCCGTTGCCCGTTAGTGGCAGTGCCTCAAGCCATACATAATGCTGGGGCACCATATAACCCGGCAATGACGCGCTTAAATGCGTGGTCAGT
>CAZXTW010000712.1:0-3863 GCA_964643525.1 uncultured Roseivirgaceae bacterium | reverse complement strand
GGTAGCTAACATGAAAGGCGTTACAGCAACCACTGGTAGTTTAACCTTCAATTCAATTAACACAAGAGGTTTTGCAACGATTGCCAACGTTCGTTTTGTGACGCTAATCGATGGTATGGACGTTTCTGCTCCGCTGCTTAACTTCCCTACTGGTAACCTGGTAGGTATTTCCGAGCTTGATGTTGAAAGTGTTGAACTGGTACCTGGTGCCGCCTCGGCCCTGTACGGACCTAACGCATTTAACGGCATCTTATTCATGAACAGTAAAAGCCCCTTTGAATACCAGGGCCTTAGTGCTTCGTTAAAATACGGTGCTACCTCATCACAAGCTGGAGGCAACGATCCGCTGGTTAACTTCTCTGCTCGGTATGCCAAAGCTTTTAATGATAAGTTTGCATTCAAAGCCAACTTCTCAATACTTGACGCGACTGACTGGACAGGTAATGACTTCTCTACTGACAGAGTAAACCGCAACAACCGCCCCGGTGCCCCTAACTTTGATGGCCTTAACCTGTATGGTGATGAGGCTGTAATTGATTTACCTGTTGGCCCATTAACCGGCCTGCCAGAATTGAACCCACTTGGTAATATCAATATCAGGAGAACAGGCTGGGAAGAAAATACCCTGTTAGACAACCAAAACGCTCAAAGCATCAAATTTGATGGTGCCCTTCACTACAAACTGAATGATAAAATAGAGCTATTATACAACTACCGTTACGGTGGGGGTAGCTCAATTTACCAAGGCTCTGCTAAGTTTGTGCTTCGCGACTTCAGCCAGCAGTTCCATAAAATTGAAGCCCGTGGTGACAACTTCTTTGTAAGGGCCTACCGCACCAATACTGACGATGGTGACTCCTACAACCTTGATGCTATGGGTGCCTTTGTTAATGAGCGTATCTCACCTACCAGTACTGAATGGGTACCTAACTACCTTGGTGCATATGTACCTGCCATCCAAGGGTACATTCCTGGTATACAAGGTGGTGATGAAAACGCGGCACATGCCTACGCACGCTCAGTGGCCGATGCATCAAGAAACGCACTAACACCAGCAGAGCTACAGCAAATCATTGATGACACCCGTACTGCTAACCTCAACAGAGATGCCAACGGTGCTGCTTTCATTGAAGGCTCTCGCTTAATGCATGCTGAATTTAACTACAACTTCAAGAACCAAATTGACTGGGCTGAAATTCAAATAGGTGGTAATGTACGCCGTTACAGCATCTTCTCTGACGGCACTATTTTTGATGAAAATGTGAATGCCGATGGCTCATTTGACCGTGTTGTGATTGATGAATGGGGTGCTTATTTTCAGGTTAGTAAAAGGTTTGCTGATGACAAACTGAAAGCCAACGGTTCATTACGTTATGACAAAAACGAAAACTTTGATGGCCAGCTTAACCCAAGGCTATCATTAGTTTATAGCCCAACTTCCAACCACAACTTCAGGGCATCATTCCAGACTGGTTTCCGTAACCCTGACTCACAATCACAGTTTATCTGGTTCCCTACCTCTGCCGGTATCTTAGTGGGCAGCACCCGTACAAATGCTGAACGCTACGGCATCCATACCCGTGCTGACGGCAGCCCTGGTGCCATTAGCCCCATTACTGGTGAAGCCTTAAACATTGACTATGTAGAGCCTGAAGAGCTGACAGCCTTTGAAATTGGTTACAAAGGTATTATTGCCAATAAACTAATGATTGATATTAACTACTACCACAATGAGTACGATGGCTTTATTGCCAACCAGCCGGTATTTAACATCGATCCTATTATCAGACGTGGCGATACTGTAAGAAACACAACTGGTGGCACCACAGTATTAATGAACCCCTACGTAAACGTACCTGCCGATATCTCATCAGATGGTATTGGCGTTGGCCTTACCTACAACATGGGTAAAGGCTATACAGTATCTGGCAGCTACAACTGGGCCGACTTCTCTTTAGATAATGTAACCGTTACAGGTTTTATTGCTGGTTTCAACACCCCTGAGCATAAGTTTAACATTAGCCTGAGCAACCGCGATATTGGCGAAAACATTGGCTTTAATGTAGCTTACCGCTGGCAAGACAGCTTCTTCTGGGAGTCAACCTTTGGCAGTGGTGAAATAGGAGACTTTGGTGTGCTTGACCTGCAGTTAAACTACAAATGGAAGGCCATTAAGTCAGTAATTAAAGTAGGTGGTAGCAACATCATTGGTGATGACTACAGAACCAACATTGGTGCTGGCTTCGTAGGCAAGCAATACTACATTGCCATCACATTTGACGAATTCCTGAACTAATACAACACTTGCTAAGACAATGAAGAAACTCAATTTTCTATATATTCTGCTAGTAGCTGCTGTATTAATCACAGCCTGCTCACAAGAAAGAGACGAAGTACTGCCAACACCAACCCCAATTGAGTCTGATGGGGTACTTCCTTCAGCTGGCTCGGCCGATTTCTCCAAGTTCATTGCAGTAGGTAATTCACTTACCGCAGGTACCCAGGGCAACGCCCTGTTTACCGCTGGTCAGGACAACTCATTGCCCGCCATTTTGGCCACACAATTTGCCCTGGTTGGTGGTGGTGAATTTAACCAGCCCGATATTAACTCGGTCAATGGCTTCAACCCCTCTTTCTCTGACCTGGCCAATGGCATCATTGCTGGCCGTTTGGTGCTGCTTAACCCTGCTAACCCTGCTCCAGGCCCGTTATTTCCTGGCGACTTACCTACCCCTTTCACTGGTGATAAGTCTGCCCTGAACAACTTTGGCGTACCTGGCATCATCTTAGCACAGGCGTTAATTCCTAATACAGGTACCCCTGGCGATCCTTTTGAGAACGGTTTGTACACCCGTTTTGCCTCTGCCCCTGGCACCTCTACCATAATTGGTGATGCCGTGGCTGCGCAAGGTTCATTCTTTATGTTCTGGTTGGGTAATAATGATGTATTAGGCTATGCCACAACCGGTGGCGATGGGTCAATACCCATTACAGATGTAGCTGCTTTTGAGCAGCAGTACACCGCTGCCCTGCAGGCTTTAACTACTGACCCTGACATTCAGGGTGTAGTTTGCAACATTCCTGATATCACTTCAATACCTTTCTTTACTGTTGTGCCTTACAACGCTATTCCGTTTGGCTCATCAGATCAGGCTACTATTGATGCCACTAACGGTGCTTATGCTGCTTACAACGGTGGCCTTGCGGCAGCACAGGCTGGCGGTTTAATTACAGCAGACGAAGTGGCCGCCAGAACCATTAACTTTGGTGTGGGTGCCAATGCCATTGTGATTGAAGATGAAGCCCTGACCGACCTGTCGGTTCTGGGCTTACCCAGCATACGCCAAACAACCGCCAGCGACTTTATTATTCTGAATGCTGGTTCAATTCTTGGTACGCTGGCTAACCCTAACGACCCAACCAGTGTCTGGGGTGTAGGTGTGCCTTTACCAGATAACCTGGTGCTAACTGCCACCGAAGCTGCTTTGGTTGATGCTGCCGTTAATGGCTTCAACGCAGCCATTAGCAACTCATTAACTACACTGGGCTTAAACAGCCGTGTGGCCCTTGCTGATACGCGTGGCTTGCTGGCCGACCTGACAGCAAACCAACCTTTGGCTGTTAATGGCCTGGCCATTACCGGGTCATTTGCACCTGTTGCTGGGCTTTTCTCGGCTGATGGTGTGCACCCCAACTCTAGAGGGTATGCTTACGCAGCACATGCTGTTATTGATGCCATTAACGAAAAGTTTGGTGCCAATGTACCCAAGCCCAATCTGGGCGACTACCCTGCGGCTGAGCTGCCTCAGTAGTTAAATTAATACCTTTATAAATAGTAAAAGCAGGCCCAAGGGCCTGCTTTT
>CAZXTW010000711.1:0-3864 GCA_964643525.1 uncultured Roseivirgaceae bacterium | reverse complement strand
GGGGTCGTTCGGAAAGTCAGGGTCGAAGTAATCAAATTCGCGGTAGGTTTTGTCCTGGCGGTAACGCAAGGTGGTCAGGCCTACGCCCAATCCAAAGTAAAACTTATCGCCTACGTTGCCTCCGTACGAGATGCTTAACTGGTTTTGGCTGCCGCGTGTTTCAACAGTTTCTTCCTGTATGGGGAAGCCCAGAATAAAAGAGTCATAAATGTCATTACCTGCAGGGTTAATGAGGTAATGGTCAAATGCAGTACCGGTAAGCCCCGACAGTTGTGATATGGGTAGACCGTTAGACTGCTCAAGGAAAAAGTCAATGATGCTGTTGTCAAAGTTTTCGCCTTCATAACGGAAACGGCTGTTAAAGTCATTGGTACGAGTAAAGGTAATGCCCCATGAGCCGCCCTTCCACAGGCCTCCGTCTTTTTTGCTGTTATTAATGACTACACCAAAGTTGGCAACATTAAATCGCAGGTCAGTATCTTCAGTGGCGGTGCCAAAAAAGTCTGTATTGCTGGTGTTGTAGCTTAGGCCGGGTGTAAAGCTCACTTCAGAGCGGTTGTACAGGCCCAGGCCAGCTGGGTTGGTGTATGCGCTGCTAATATCAGCCCCCAGTGCTGTTTGCGCACCACCAATGCCTTGCATGCGGGCACTACCAGCGCCAGTGCGGGTTTGGCTAAACAGCAGGGCTTCGTTGTAATACCCAAACGAGCCTGCTTCTATTTGTGCAAAGGCCCCTGCCATTGGGCAAAGCAGTAACAGGCCTATGATAATAAGCTTAGTGGTTGAGTTCATGACCAGTAATTAAGGGGTACTAAATAATAGGTATTGAGGTTGGTGAAAGTAAGGGGGGCTTAATTGCCACCCCTTCTTGAAGATCTTGATGGACTGCTAGAGCGACCACCACCGCTTGAACGGCTGCTGCTGCGGCTTGGTGAGTAGCTGCGACCACCACCGCTTGAACGGCTACTGCTACGGCTTGGTGAGTAGCTGCGGCCACCGCCGCTTGAACGGCTGCTGCTACGGCTTGGTGAGTAGCTGCGGCCACCACCGCTTGAACGGCTGCTGCTACGACTTGGTGAGTAGCTGCGACCACCGCCGCTTGAACGGCTGCTGCTGCGGCTTGGTGAATAGCCTGAACTACGGCCACCAGATGAGCTGCGGCTTGGCGAGTAACCTGAGCTACGGCCACTGCTGCGGCTTGGTGAATAGCCTGAGCTACGGCCACCAGATGAACTACGACTGGGTGAGTAACCTGAGCTGCGGCCACTGCTGCGGCTTGGTGAATAGCCTGAGCTACGAGTGCTGCGCCCTGACGGGGCATAAGTGCCTGATGAGCTTCTGCCAGAACCGTTATAGTAAGTGCTTCTGCTGCCTCTTGCAGAGGCATCACCACGAGATGCGGTGGGCGTTCTGCCTGCATTGTAATTAGTACTACGGCTGCTGCGCGTAGGTGGTGTAACAGAGGTGCTTCTGCCAGAGCGGCCACTGTTGCGGGCAATTACGGCATCAGAGCCACCAGTGCTAACGGTACGGCCTCTGCGTGTGCGCAGGTCATTCTGGGTGCCGCTGTAGCTGCGGCTTACACGGCCATTGCTTGGTACTGCCACACCACCAGGTGTTGCTTTGCCACCGTTAGAGGCAATAACACCACGACGGGTAGGGGTGCCTGAATTAACTACTGTGCCTACGTTTGACGAGCGCCCAGCCCTTGGGCCACGTACTACGGCACGGCCATTTGTGGCTACCACACCGTCTCTGAAGCCTCTTCTATAGCCTCTGTTAAAGCCACGGTTGTTGAATACCACTACGCCACCGCCATAATAGCCTGGTGGGCAAAACCAGGGGTCGTTCCAACGGTTCCAGCGGTTCCAGCCCCAGCCACCGTTCCAACGGTTGCCCCAGCCCCAGTTGTTCCAACCGGCGTTCCAACCCCAGCCAGCATTCCAGCCCCAACCAGAGTTCCAGCCAACACTCCAGCCCCAACGGGGTTGGTTCCAGGCGTTCCAGCCCCAGTTGTTGTAGAAGGGGTCGTTCCAGAAAGGATCATTAAAACCTGGGTTGTGCCAGCTGTTCTGGGTAGGCGTGTACCCATAATAATTGTTAATAACGGTGGGCTGCTGGTTTTGGGCCAGGGCCTGCTCATTATAATAATTTGGGTCGGTCAAAGTATCAGTAAGATCCAGGCTGCTGTCATAACCGTTGGCAGTTTGGTACCTGGCCAAATAGTCAGGGTTTATGGTTTTAAGCGAGTAATTGCTCAAAGAAGGCGTACCCAACGGTGCTTGTGGCTCATTGGGCTGTGTTTGATGAAACGGCTGGCCCTGTAGCGTAGTGTTAACGGCTGGCTCAGCATTTCTGGCCTTTTTCTCTTTTTTCTTTTCCTTTTTTACCCTGTCTGATGAGCTAAAGTAAAGGTCATCATATTCATTTTGGGCAAATACGGTTCCTCCTGTGAGCAGTGCCAACACCAACACTGCCAAAAGCCTGAAGTTGATTACGCGATTTTCCATTGCAAAAAAAGTTTTCCGGTTGTGTAAATGTACTATTTCATGCTCTAACGCTGAAGGGCAGCCTATTAATGTGCCCTTACCTGATGCAACATACTTGCCTATAGTTAAGCAACAATAGTACCAAAACAAGGCAAAGTGGAAATAGTGATACTTAAATATATAATAATTCAACTTTTGGGCGTTGTAACAGGCGTATTATTTAGCCCTAGTACTTGCCCTGCCTTTACTATACGGTTAACGGACCGTAAAAGCCAAACCTTGCTATAAAAATAATGAGCAAGGCAAATTAATGGTTCATAATTTCTCTATATTTTGTAGTTTTGATTATAAAAGATATTCTATTGGACTGGATAGTTGTAGCCGCTTTAATATTATTTGGCCTGGCCTTAATTATTGTAGAGCTGATTTTTATACCAGGCACTACCATAGTTGGTTTACTTGGCCTTGGTTTTGCTGGTGTGGGCATCTACTTTTCGTATGAGTACTACGGCAATGCTACTGGCACCGGCGTGCTGGTTGGCGTATTGGTAGTATTTGTTGTAGCCCTTGTGTACTCTTTCAAAGCTGGCATTTGGCAGCGGTTTGCATTAAAGCAAACCAATGAAGCTAAATTCAATGAGCATAAACTGGCTAATCTAAAGGTTGGTGATGAGGGCATTACGCTGTCGTCATTAAGGCCTATGGGTAAAGCAGAGTTTGGCGAGCAGGAGTACGAGGTAACCACCTTGGGGCACTATATGGAGGCCAACCAGAAAGTTGTAATCACTAGTTTAACAAATACTAAAGTCATTGTAGAACCTTTAAATACATAAGTAATGGGTGGTGACCTGACTACAATTTTTATTTTACTGGCCGGTATAGTCGGCTTTTTCCTGTTTTTATATTTTGTGCCGATCAACCTCTGGATTACAGCCATCTTTTCTGGTGTGCGTGTAGGCTTGTTTGAGTTGGTATTTATGCGCATTAGAAAGGTGCCGCCCCGTATAGTGGTAACCTCACTGATTACGGCCACAAAGGCGGGTTTAAAGGTGGCTACCAACGAGTTAGAAACCCACTTTTTGGCAGGTGGCAACGTGCCCTCTGTAATTAAGGCATTAATCTCGGCCGATAAGGCCAACATTAACCTTGGTTTTAAGCAGGCCACTGCCATTGACCTTGCTGGCCGTGATGTATTTGAAGCTGTACAGATATCTGTAAACCCCAAAGTAATTACTACCCCTAAAGTGGCAGCTGTTGCGGCAGATGGCATTCAGCTTATTGCTGTAGCCAGGGTAACCGTACGGGCCAACATACAGCAGCTGGTTGGTGGTGCCGGTGAAGATACCATTCTGGCCAGGGTAGGTGAAGGTATTGT
>CAZXTW010000710.1:0-3870 GCA_964643525.1 uncultured Roseivirgaceae bacterium | reverse complement strand
TTACCATCTCAGCAAGCCTGGGCGCATCGGTTTTTAGAATACTGGTGCAGGATACCGGCATCGGGATGGATCAAGACACCCTTAAGGGCTTATTTGAAGTCAAGTTTAACCGCAGTGCTTTAGAGCGGGGCAGCAGCAGTGGGGCAGGGGTAGGTTTGAGCTTGTGTGCAGATATTGCCGAACGCATGGGTGCCAGAATATATGCAGAAAGCAGCCTCAATGAAGGGTCAGTATTTGTGCTGGAACTGCCAGCACTATTTGTGAAAGAGGCAACCAAAAATGAATTGGTTGATCAGATGATGTAACGGATACCTTAACCCAGTGACAGAAATATTGTTTTGCTATGAATTGCCAGCTTACCACCCGCTTATCTCTCTTACTTTTATTGGCCGTTATCAATGCGCCTGTGCTTGCCAGTAATGACTCTACCATAATACAAGCGTTAGATACCATTACCTTAAAAGAAACAACAAATGAGGCGGCTAAGCATACCAATAGCCTGATTGATGCTGGCCAGTTTTATCTTAGCCTGGCACTTGGTGACAGATACATAGAAAAATTCAGAGGGACGTATGATGCCAACTTGGTTCATCTACTACTTTACCTGAGTTACACCAGTAGAGCTTTGGAACGGGATGATCTGGCCAGAGCATACCTTGACTCCGCCAGGCACCATTTGCACCGGTTAGGGTACCCCGCCAAGTCTCAAGCCCGTTATCTGGTGGAAATGGTTCAATACATGAGGCCAATCAATACTGACTCTACTCTCGTCTATTTGGAGAAGCTTCATACCTTCTCAGAGGAAACTAATAACTATTTTGGGTTGATTGGGGCTGCCTATAACTATGCGCTGGTGTACCAGCGGGCATACAATAATTATGATACAGCAGCAATGTATCTGGTGCAGGCCTTGAAGCTGGCTGAAGAGCAACAAGATACAAGTTGGCAAATAAGAGTGCTTCATGCATTTACGTATGTGTATTGGGGCATAGATGATTACCAGAAAGCAACTGGTGTGCTGAACAAGGCGGAAAAGCTGTGTATAAACTCCAGGTTTAAAGATTATATAGATGTAATCTATGAAGATCAGATGAGAGTTTATAACATTCGTGAGCTGGCTGACTCTGCTAATTATTATGCTAAGAAGTCATGGGATATATCATATAAGAATGGGCACGCAACGAGCTTAGTTAAAGCGACACTGGTGCTGGTAGATAACTTTACAGAAAATGGACAATATGATAGTGCCATGAAATACGCCCGCCTGGCTGAACGAGCATTACTTGAGAGCTCTAAATCAAAAAAAGCTTATCGAGAAATAGATAGGTACCTTTTTAGAGTGTATCAGCGAATGGCTGAAGTAAATATCAGGACTGAACGTTTTAATGCGGCTGAAAGCCTGCTCTTAAAAGCTTCAGAATATATAGACAGCACTGACGCTACCATTTATTACTCATTACTGGTACTTAACAAAAAGCTTTCATTTGTTTCAAAGCAGTTAGGTAACCATGACAAGGCCTATGATTATATGGCTCAGTCGCTAACCTATGCAGAAAAGCGAATGGACTGGAGAGACAGCCTACGAACCGTCATAGCATCAGAACACGCCGCTGAGCTTGAAAAGCAATACCAGACCAGCAAAAAGCAACAGCAGATTACTACACTTGAACACCAGAATGAGCAGCAGGCAGCGCAGAACGCCCTGTTGCTGGTTTTGACCATAGCCAGTATTGTTCTAATAGTAGTGGGCGTGTATGCTTACCGCAAAATCAGGTCTAAAAACAGGCAACTGGGCCATGCAGGCAAAAAGCTGACTGAAAGCAACAATACCAAAGACAAGCTGATCAGCATGGTTTCGCATGACTTAAGGCGGCCCATGGAAAACCTGGAGGTATTGTTGAGCCTGCTTGAAGGCCACGATACCCGTGAGCTGGTGCAACAAAACCCTGAGTTTTTGACTGATGCCAAAGATGAGTTCAAGGCCACCAATGCCATGCTGCGCGACCTGCTTTTTTGGGTGTTGCTGCAGCGTGACCAAATGGCGCTTCAACCTGAGTGGATTGACCTGACTAAGCTGGTAGAAGAGCAGTTGAATTTTGTACAGCCCGTAGTGAAGAGCAAAGAGCAGACGGTGAGCGTACAAACCGGGGCTTATCAAGTAAGGACTGACCAGGATATGCTGCGCTTTATATTGCGCAACCTGTTCAGCAACGCCGTGCAGTACACCCCTGAAAAAGGGCAGGTTACCATCTCAGCAAGCCTGGGCGCATCGGTTTTTAGAATACTGGTGCAGGATACGGGTATCGGGATGGACCAGGAAACACTTAAGCGCTTATTTGAAGTCAAGTTTAACCGCAGTGCTTTAGAGCGGGGCAGCCGCAGTGGGGCAGGGGTAGGGCTAAGCCTGTGCGCAGATATTGCCAAACGCATGGGGGCCACAATTTATGCAGAAAGCAGCCTCAATGAAGGCTCAGTGTTTGTGCTGGAGCTACCCGCCATACTGGTAAAAGAGGTAGTGGTTGAGCAGGAAGAATACAGCCCCACCCTGTAATTAGCGCTTACTGATGGGACAGGCGCATAAGCTGGGTTAAATAAGCAGGCTGCAGTTTTATTGCCTGTGTAAGGTATTGAATAATAATGGGTTATTTCAATACTAATTCAGGTATAACTTCAAAGTTATTTTACGATGCGTAACACAAACTACAACAACAATAAAAACTATTACCAATTAACGTATGGAACCGAAAAAGATAATTATCGTTGATGACCACCCTATATTGAGGGTAGGAATAAAAGTGATTATAGACAAAATGGCCGGTGTTGAGTTGATTGGTGAGGCATGCAACGGAAAAGAAGCACAGGCGTTGGTGAAATCACTTCAACCAGACCTGATTACGCTTGACCTGACCATGCCTGAAATGGACGGCAAAGAATTTGTGCGCTGGCTTGAAATGCAAAAGCTGCAACCCAGGCCCAAAATACTGGTGCTTACCCAAATGCTGCCAGAGGTAATGCAATCGGGCCTAACCGGCAACCGGTTAGTTTCTGGTTTGGTACATAAAAGCTCAGTATTAAAAGACCTTGACGTGGCCATAAGCACAGCCCTGGGAGGCGGGCACTTTTACAGCAAAGAGTTTGAAAAGTTTGTTGAAGCCTGTAAGCAAAAAGATGTGCAAGATGAACAGGTGAGTTATTACGACACCTTGACCAAAACCGAAAAGAGAATTCTTAAACTGGTATCACAAAAGTTAAGCTCTGAAGAAATTGCCGAGCGGTTGGTAAAAAGCATCAGAACCATTGAAAACCACAGGTACCGCATTTGCCAGAAGCTGCAGGTAACAGGCAACAACGGCCTTATTATGCATGCCTTAACCAACAAATACCTGATTGAACAATTGTAATGAGAGCCTGAAATTGCAGTAATAATACTCTACTTTTATACTATTTCTTTGGGTAGGTTTGTGTAAATGAAAAGTGAATAGTTTGTCATGAATACTGCCTGGCTATGTGTTAATAACATTGAATAACAGCTTAAACGCCCCCTTATTACCAATACTGAACGACCGATGACTTTTCTCATTACATCATAATCTGTCGCAACCTAAGCTACTTTCTAAGGTAATCTCTTTAACCTGACGCTTTCCTGTTTGGGTCTGATATTTTATTGCTTTCAGGCTACACGCCAACCGGTATGACATTACCTGGCAGGTGTGACTGGTTTGTTGTTTAATCAAAAAAATCTCAAGCACATGTTGATACATTTCAGTTACTTTCCTTCTCGGAAAGTGGGCAGGTACCTTATGCTCTTTAATGTAGCATTGCAGTTGGCAGCCCCTGCCATAGCTCAGGTTAACCTGGGCCCAACAGATA
>CAZXTW010000709.1:0-3871 GCA_964643525.1 uncultured Roseivirgaceae bacterium | reverse complement strand
AAGAATAAAACGTACAACAACGCCATAACAAAAAAAGGAAAGCCGCCAGGCTTTCCTTTTTTTATGCTTTCATATTTTAAGCACTTAGCTATTCCTTATTAACTGTTAATTATTCATTAATAAGCGCCATTATATTTTCGCAGAAACCACTCAAGCGAAACAAACAGCAGAAACAGGATGAGCAACCACTTGAGGTGGATAAAGGGCAGAAACGACTCTTCACTGTAAATAATGCCTTGCGCTTTTTGTTGGCCCAGTATACTGCCCAACTGGCCCATTTGAGGGTGCGCCACGTAGCTGCCACCGGTTTGTTGTGATAGGTTGCGCAGCAGCTGGTGGTTGGCTGTAAGCTCTAACGACTCCAACTGCAACTCTTTTACCGTAAAGGCACCCTGGCTTACCACATTGCGCCCGTTAATATTGGCCGTGGCGCGGTAATTATAAATACCCTGTGGCAGGCCGCTTACCTTATAGCGTGAGTTAACGGCCGTAGTGTAATAATTATAGCTGCGTGCCTCGCCAGCCTCGTCGGTAATGGTCAGGCTAATTTGCTGGTCGTAAATCTCTTCGTACACGTCGTTGTAAATCTCGGTTTCAAACACCACCTGTTCATTGCTAAACACTTCATCATTTACAGGGTATACCTTAAACTTACGCTTATCTTCTTTGGCAGAAAGGTACTGCACCGTTTTCAGCACCAGGTTGTTAAAAGCTTCCTGGTCGTCAGTATCAACAAACTCGCGCAGGCGCCACAGCCACAGGCCCTCGCCAAACAGTACGGCACTTTTAATGCTGTTGCCTTCAAAAAAGGCCAGCAAGGGCTTCTGCGTTTCAATACTGCCCACCTTTTGGTACAGGGCCACCTCATGCTTGCCCGATAGTATATAACGGCCAAAGGGCACAATAGCCGGGGGGTAATCGGCAATGGCATCAACCACATCAGCATCAAGCGTATAGCGGCTAAAGCTGGGGTTAAACACAGGTGTAACCTGGTCTTGCTCAGTACCGCGCGTTACAATGCGCAGCTGGCTGTTGTATCGGTACAGCTCTGACAGGTTGCTTTGGCTGCCCAGCATATACCAGCGCGATACATTGGTTTGCAATAGCTTGTTTAGCTGGCGGGGCATACCCCCTTTCAGGTTGGGTAGCTGGTGCAGAATTACCAGGTCGTACAAATCTTCTTTATACGGCTCAATACCGGGTATAAACAGCGTAAGCTCGTAATTCTGGTTTACTTCTATGGCCTTTTTAATGGCCTTGATATCTGGGTGGGGGGCACTGGCGGCCAGTAATATCTTTTCTTTGCCTTCAATAATATCAATATAAGCATGCTTGGTGTTGTTGGTGGTGGTAAACTCACCTTCTTTAGGGGCTACCCGCACCACCAGGTGCTTAAGGCCCTGCTTGTCGGCATCTAATGAAAACTCAGCCTCATTCAGCCCGCCCCTTTGGTTCAGGGAAATGGTTTTGGTGGCCAGGGTGGTGCCTTTTTCTGATACGGTAATGGTTACCGGCTGGCCGTCATAGCCCTGGTTCAGCACTTCGGCACGCAGCAAAAACTGGTTGCCCTGGTAGGCCAGCTTGTTGTACAGCAGGGTGCGCAGGTTTAAATCTTGTTTGGGCACGGTATCACCCACGCCCACGGTATACACCGGAAAGTTAAAGGTGCTGTAGGCTGGCGAAAGGCCCTGGTTGTATATGCCGTCAGATACCAGCAGCACACCGCCCAGGCTGCGCCCTTCGTAATCGGTTTGAATATTTTTAAGCAGCCTGTTCAGGTTGGTGGCGGGGTTGTTGAATTCAATGCCGCCTGCCTTTTTGGGTTGGGCAGGCTCACCCAACTGCCTGAAATTAATGGTATAGGCCTGTTGGGCCAACTGGCCGGCCAGGTTATCTGTGGCTTGCAGCAGGCTGGTCAGGGCTGTGCTGTCCATCACCTCGGCCACTGAGCTTGAATTATCTACCGCTATCACAAACACGGGGTCTTCTACCGTGCTGCGCAGCTGTTTTAAAAAGGGGCTTACCAATAAAATGCAAATGAGGGTAACCAGCACAAAGCGCAGGCCGGCCAGCAGGCGGTTTACGGCTTTGGGCCAGGGGCCTTTTTTGCTGTACAATACCCAGGCATAGGCTGCACCCGCCAACAAGCATAACAATATAAACCAAGGGGAGTAGTCAAAGAGTATGGTAAGGCTTTGCATAGCTTAGAAATAGATACTGGATAGTTGTTTTGTTAACGTTTAATGCTGGTGTTATAGTGCCATTACAACCCTTGTTATGCTGTATGAGAGTCTATGTGCATTCAAAGAGCCATTACAGTTATTGAGGCATTTGTGCTTCGTTCATTTTCTTTTGCTCCCCCAAAAGAAAACGAACCAAAAGAAAAGGGGGCCACAGTGAAGCCGCTCTCGCTCAAACCTACGCTTAGGCCACACCACTGTGGACGTCTCCCCGCTGTTTTGGTTGTGTTTTTTTTGTGATTGGTTAGGTAAGCATGGCGCCATCTACCTGCAATACCTGGCCTGAAATGTAGGTGCTCATGTCAGAGCCTAAAAAGGTAGCTGCATCGGCTACTTCATTGGCCTGGCCGCCCCGCTTCATGGGTATGGCCTCGCGCCAGCCGGCTACGGTTTTCTCGTCAAGGGCGTCGGTCATTTCAGTTTCAATAAAGCCAGGGGCAATGGCGTTGCAGCGTATATTGCGCGAGCCCAGCTCAAGGGCTACCGATTTGGTAAAGCCTATGATACCCGCCTTAGATGCGGCATAGTTGGCCTGGCCGGCGTTGCCTTTAATACCTACTACAGAGGTAATATTAATAATGCTGCCATTGCGCTGCTTCATTAGCGTGCGGGTGGCTGCTTTTATCGTGTTGAAGCACGATTTGAGGTTTACGTTTATCACCTCGTCCCACATGGTTTCATTCATGCGCATCAGTAGGTTATCGCGCGTAATGCCTGCGTTATTTACCAAAATGTGTAAACCGCCAAAGTCTTTAACAATATCGCCAATCAGTGCTTCGGCCTGCTCAAACTGCGAGGCGTCAGAGCGGTAGCCTTTGGCTTTTACGCCTTTTGCCTGTAGCTCGGCCTCAAGGGCCTGGCCTTTTTCAACACTGCTCAGGTAAGTAAAGGCTACCTGTGCGCCTTGCTCGGCAAATTTCAGGGCTATGGCCCGGCCTATACCTCGTGAGGCACCGGTAACTAGTGCGGTTTTTCCTTCTAATAATTGCATGGGTATGACTTACTACTTGTTTTTTGCTTGGGTGCGTACCCTCAAGTACGCGAAAGTGGCCTAAATTAGGCAAATTTTCTTAGATACACCCCTTATTACTATTTAGTTGGGCACAGCCCAAGGATTGATGCGCACAATTAAAACGCCTTATATATTATACCCACTGCTGGCAGCTGGTACTGCTTATTATATGAATGCCTGCGGTTTAGGCATGACGTATGACAGCCACGATTACCTGGCCGCTGCCCAAAGCTTTGCTGCCGGCAGCAGCTGGCTTAACCAAAACGGAAGCCCTTATGTGGCCCACGGCCCCCTTTACCCTATGTTTTTGGCATTAACCGGGCTGGTGGCCCAAAAATGGATACATATGGCCCTGCTGGTGCTTAACTTATGGGCGGGCTATACTTTAATAGATAAGCTGGGCCTCACGCGCAGGGCGGCCATGCTGGGGCAGGCTATGCTTACGGTGGCCACGCCCCTGTATCTGGTGCACCACTTTGTGTGGTCAGAGCCGCTGTACCTGCTGCTGAGCACCCTGGCATGGCTGGCCTTTTGGCGGTTTGTGAAGTGGCAAAAAATGAGCCGCCTGCTGTGGTTGGCCTTTGTGGTGGCCCTGGCCTGTGGGGTGCGCCTTAGTGGG
>CAZXTW010000708.1:0-3872 GCA_964643525.1 uncultured Roseivirgaceae bacterium | reverse complement strand
ACCAAAAAAGAAGGTATTGATGCTCTGCTGCCAGATGTAAACAGCCTCTATGCCAGTGCCAGTAGCGTGTTTAAGCCGTTAAACCTTTCTCAGGGCCCTTCATTTGTGCCCTTTGAACTCACCATTAACCTTGAGCCCATACCTACTGATATTCTGGCCGAGCAATACAGCCAATGTGGCGAAGGCCAGCAGCTTGAAATTGGCACCTCTCTGAACCCGACAGACTATGGCTTTACCTTTCACTGGCGCTTAGAAAAAGACGGTGTGGTAATTGAAGGCCCCAAACAGGCAGATACCTTCACGACTGACAACTATGGCAAAGTGGTGCTGTCTATATCACACCCTGACTTTCTGGTTGCCTATGAAATAACTGTGTTTGTATTGCCCCCGGCACCGGCTGCTGCTGTGAGTGTGGTAGGCAGCCCCATTATTAAAGATGGCGATACCCCGTTGTTTATACTGCCCGAACAAAACAGGGGCATATCTAAAATAGAATGGTACATTTCACAAAACGCGGTGGCCCCGCTTGAAGCGTGGACAAATGTTGCCGTTGGCACTGACTTGACTACTACCATTAACTTTCCTGAACCAGGCAACTGGCACATTACCGCGCGCACCACAATAGAAGGCTGTAACGTGCCCCAGCCGTTTCCGGAAAAGGAATTGTCTATAAGTGTTGAGCCAGGCAATAACAACAATGATGATGATGATGCGGGAGATGACCAGGGCGAAGAAGAAGAGGAAGACCTTGAAAACCCCTTTAGCAATGGCGGCGCTTACCAGATACGCATATCAGGCTGGGGTGGCTGGTTTCCGTCGTGTAACCCTTGCGGTGGGGGTATTGACATTGACCACATTAAAGTACCCAATGGCAGTGAAAATGATGGCGGTAGCGGCGGCGATGATGACAACCCCGGTGATGACGCCTGTGATGATGATGTGAGCCTGATCATGAGACCAACCGTATTTGGTTGCGACCGCCTGGACCCCAACTACAGCAACAACTGCCGCCTGGCTGATACCGAGGCAAGTGTGGCCTTCCAGGCATTGCAGGAAACGGCCTGGCAGCAAAACCGCGAAATATTGTTCCGCCCTGAAGAAGAAGATTTAACCATTGCTGATATGGTGCAGTTTGCCAACAACATGCCTAAAGATAAAATTAAGTACTACATTAAAAGCGATGACTTTACTGAGCCGGGCGTGGTACGCATAGGGCAACCCACAGACCAGCTAAGCACCATTTGCCCTACCTCATTTGTAATGCCCATGTACCAGTGTGATACTGAAGGCAGGCAAGAGCTGTTTGCACCCAACTACTTTAAGCTACAACTGCTTGAATGTAGTGATGAGCAGGAAGAAGCCATTATGAAAGCCGGCACAGCCACCTACCAGTGCAACAGCTGCTACCGCTTAACCTGTGCAAAGCCCGAAAGTGAAGGGCGCGTATGGATGGCCGATGTGAATGTGACTGAACCCACCAGCGAGTTTACCTTTAACCTCAACTTTGGTAATGCTACCGGCAACGGCATGGCCTTTGTCCTGGCTGCGGCACCCACTGCTGAAATCAATGAAGTGGAGGGGGGCTTGGGTTATACTGGCATTCACCAAAGTCTGGTAGTAGCCTTTGACCTGCAAAGTGCTGCCCTGCGCCTGCTGCAAAACAGCAGTGCCAACAACGGCAGCCACACCCAGCTGGCCCAGGCAGCCAACATGACCTTTGCCGCCGGGCAAAACTACACAGTTACCGTACGGGTGTTGCACAATACGGCCGTAGCCAGTGGCCAGGACCCTACTACGGTTGAAGTACTGGTTGATGGTGCTGTGGCCATAACCCACACGTTAAATATTGAAACTGTTGTGGGCGGGCAAACCGCAGTATGGGGCATGACGGGGGCCACCGGCCAGACTGGTGGCATGCAACAGTTTTGCCTGCCCGGTTGCATAGCCCCACCAACCATTACCTTTAGGCAATAAGCCGCGGCCAAAGCGGCAACACCTTATATAATAAGAGTATGAATCAGGGCGGTGCATGGCACCGCCCTTTTTTTGATAGGCAGCTGTGCCCTGCTGCTGGTTAATATAGGTACCAATACTTATGTGAACCCGGCTGGCACTACACCATATTTGTATTGTAAATCAATAAACCCAGCGTAATCAACATGCTTGCCCGGCAGGGCAGCCATTGCTAAAAAAGCGGTGGCCCGGCATTGCTTTGCCCATTACCAAATGACAAACAGCACCAACAAACTAAAATATAACAACATGAAAACAATTGCCTTTACCATTTTAATTACGGCGTTAAGCACCCTGCAGGGGCTGGCCAAAGTAGTAACGGTTAGCAACAGTACCAGGGTGCCTGCCCAATACTATGTGGGCAGCTTAGAGGTTGAGTTTTTTAACCTGACTGACTTTATAGACAGCTATGCAGTGGCCGAGGGCGACCAGGTGATTGTAATGCCCACAACCGCCAGCTACAACAGCATTACCATAAACAAAGCCATAACCATAACCAGCAATGGCCATTATGACCGAGAGGGGGTCGGTCGTGCCAGATTCAATGATGTTTACATTAAAAGCAGCAATGTAAGCTTAGAAGGGCTATATATCTGGAGGCTTACCCCCAATACTGACAACAACAAAATAGAAAACTTTTACCTCAAGGACTGCAAAGTTGGCTCAAGCCTAAACCTGAACAACTATGCCAGCAACTGCTATTTTGAAGGGAACGTTTTTGACTGCAGCATTTCTATCAGAACTACCAGCAACACAAAAACCAAAAGCAATGTGGTTTTTCAAAACAACCTGCTTACGGGCAATACCAGTTTGTACATTGACCGTACCATAAGCAGCAACCAGCCTAATTTGTCTGTTGACATCCGGTTTATCAACAACACCTTTGTAGGGGCCAACAAACAAAATACCTCACCAATAGAGGGGGTAATATTTGCCAACAACGTATTTAGTGGCTGGGCCTTTAACGCTGCCAGCACTACAGGCAATACCTTTTTCCATAATGTATTTGCCGCTGCTGGCGGCCTGCCTGCTGGCAATGACGGTACCAATACCAATAACCAAGTGGGCTATGCGGTGAGCTTTGTCAATACTGATGGCAACGGTACTTATGACTATGGCACTGAAGACTTACGCCTGGCCCAGCAGCCCTATACCGGCCAGCAGGTAGGCATTACCAATGCCTTTGTAGGCACAGGCTCGCCCGTAGGGGCCATTGACCTGACCATTACCAACCCCATTCTTGAACAAAACGAGCCCATTACCATACAAATTACCAACAACCAATAATGGCATTACCCATTTACTGAAATTATCAACACTAAAAACATACCATTCATGAAACCCCTAAGTATCAACCACATCCGGTACCTGCTGTTGCTGGTGTTGGCTTTGGTGACTGCGCAGGCCCAGGCCCAGGGGCCTGACCTGAGCGCCTTTAGCCTGCCAGCTTTAGAAGGTACGGTGGCCGCCCAAAACAAGGCAGCCGCCATTGAATTTGTAACCAACCCGGCTTTACTGCCTGGCCAGGGCACCGTAGTAGGCATGAGCGGCACCGGCAGCCGAAACACTGAAATTGCTACGGCCAGCCTGCGCGGCAGTGGCCAGCAATTGTGGGTGCGCACCCAAACGGCCGGCGGCCAGTGGAGCCCCCTGTACATGATGCAGCCCGTTACCCTATTGAACCACTCGGTGCCGGTAACCGTGGCACCAGTAGGGCACAACCGCATAACAGGCCTTACCTTTTATGCTGGCGATACCAGCCTGGCCAACCAGCAGCTGGCCCAGCAAGTCACCCTGGGTGGCACACAAATTAGCCAGGCCGATGTATACACCACACAACTTGAAGCAGGGGTTTGGCC
>CAZXTW010000707.1:0-3873 GCA_964643525.1 uncultured Roseivirgaceae bacterium | reverse complement strand
CAACGCCGCCACCAGAAGGTAATTGAAGAGAGCCCCTCGCCGGTGCTACCGGCCGCCACCCGGCAGGCCATGGGTGAGGCCGCCCTGCGCGCCGCCAAAGCACTGAATTACACCAATGCCGGTACGGTAGAATTCATTTATACCAACGATGGTAATTATTACTTTTTAGAGGTAAACACACGCCTGCAGGTAGAGCACCCTGTGACCGAGGCTGTTACGGGGCAAGATCTGGTGGCCTGGCAACTGCTGGTGGCACAGGGCCAGCCCCTGCCCCTGCAGCAGGAAGCAATTACCACCAACGGTTACGCCATTGAATGCCGCCTGTATGCTGAAGATGCCACCAACGGCTTTTTGCCTGCCACAGGCACCGTACTACACTGGCAGGTACCCACCCTTGAAGGCGTGCGGTCCGATGCGGGCATTGTAAGCGGCACCGAGGTAGGCATTTGGTACGACCCCATGCTTGCCAAAATCATTGCCCATGGGCCCGACCGCCCTACAGCCATCAGAAAAATGGTGTATGCCCTGCAACACACCCAGTGCCTGGGCATTACCAGCAACTTACCCTTTTTGCTGGCCCTGCTGCAACACCCCAGCTTTGTGCCCGGCCAGTACGACACCCAGTTTATTGGCCGCCACCCACAACTGACTGAAGCAAGCCTAAATGCAGAAGGGCAGGAATATGCCGCCATGGCTGTATGGCTGTGGCAATGGCAGCAACGCCAAAACCAGCGCACCCTGCTGGCCGCGCTGCCGGCCGGCTGGCGCAACAACTACTACCAGCACCAACAACAGCAATACCTGTGTGGCGAAGCCACCATAACCATACAATACCGCCACAACGGCCACGACTTTGAGGCCCTGGTAAATGATGCACCTATGGCCATAACACTGGGCCATACCACCAACCATACGGTTAGCTTTACGGCAGGCAAGCGGCGGCTCAATTACACCCTTTACCAGGGTGCCAATGGCACCTGGTATACCCACCACCATGCCTACGGGCAGGTAGCAGTAACAGCGGCCGAACGCTTCCCAACAAAAGCCAGCCAGCAACAACAGGGCGGCTACGAAGCACCCATGCCCTGCGAGGTGGTGAAGGTACTGGTTACCCCTGGCCAACAGGTACAAAACGGTGATGCCCTGCTGATACTGGCCGCCATGAAAATGGAAAATACCATTGCCGCCAATGAAGCCGGTACGGTAGAAGAAGTGTACGTACAAGCAGGCGATAAGATTAACGCAGGCACCACTTTGCTAAGCATACGAGTTTGAGTTATGAGTTATGAATTATGAGTGATGAGAAAAGAATGATTGAATTATGAGTTATGAATTATGAGTGATGAGATAAGAATTATGAGATAGTAGGGAATGATGAATTATGAGTGACGAGAAAAGAATTATGAGTTATGAAGGATGAAGGAAATCATAACTAATAACTAATAACTCATAATTACTGATATAATTCATAACTAATAACTCATAATTATTAACATAATTCATAATTATAAACGATGGATTATACAAAACAACAAACCGAACGCCTGTTTGAGCAAACTTTTGCCTACCTGAAGGTGGCTATGGAGGGACATGTAATGCGCATTGCGCTCAACCGCCCTGAAAAGCGGAACGCACTGACCCCCGTCATGGTGAATGAGCTGGCCTATGCGCTGGCCTATGCCCACCACCACAGCCAGGTGCGGGCCGTAGTGCTGGCTGCCGAGGGGTCGGTATTTTGTGCCGGGGCCGATATGAAGGCCTTTATGGGCCATACCGAACCCCACCAGAGCACCATACCAAAACCAGATGGTGAGGTGCTGCTGGGCGAGTTGTTCTTGAACCTGCACAAGCCTGCCATTGCCCAGGTGCATGCCGATGTGTATGCCGGCGGTTTTTTGCTGTTGGCAGGTTGCACCTATGTGGTGGCCAAGCAAGGGGTGGTATTTGGCCTGCCAGAAGTAAAGCGCGGCCTGTTTCCTTACCAGGTTATGGCCAGCCTGCTTGAGGTGATGCCCCCCAGAAAAGTGATTGACTGGTGCATCAGGGGCTACAATATGCCTGTGCAGCAGGCCCTTGACAATGGCCTGGTTACGCATGTTGCCGAAGCTGACCAACTACAAGCCACAGTAAATAAGCTGTGTGAGGAACTGACAGCCAACTCGCCCATGGCCATTAACAAAGGCATGGAGGCCTTTACCCATTTGCGCCGGCAGCCCGGCGGCCCGGCCGCACACCACAAGTACCTGCAACAAATGCTGATGCAAACCATACAAACACCCGACGCCCAGGAAGGCATTAAGGCCTTTAAAGAAAAGCGGGCACCGGTGTGGAAGTAGCTTAATGAGTTATGAAGGACGAGAAAAGAATTATGAGTTATGAATGATGAATTATGAGATAGTAGGGAATGATGAGTGATAAGAAGAAAAATGAGTTATGAAGAAAATCATAATTCATAACTAATAACTCATAATTATAACATAGCTATAAAGACAATGGTAGCATTGAATGGACAATTGATAATGGATAAATAAAAATGTCAAACAACAAAACCATCATTACCGCAGCGTTAACGGGGGTGTTGGCCACACGCGAGCAGTGCCCGGCCATACCCTATACCGCTGATGAAATTGCAGAAGAAGGCAGGCGCGCTGTAGAAGCTGGCGCCAGCATATTGCACATCCATGCCCGGCAGCCCAACGGCCTGCCCGCCTTTGATGTGGAGAGCTACCGACAGATAGATGAGGCCGTCAAAGCCAAATGCCCTGGGGTAATCATTAACTACAGCACCGGCGCAGTTGGTGTGCCCAAAGAAGAGCGCGTGCACCACATACCCGCCCTTGAGCCCGACATGGCCGCCCTGAACATGGGCTCAATGAACTACGCCATTTACAGCAGCAAGCACAAGCAGTTTTACCACGACCATGTGTTTGCCAACCCCTTCAAAGACATCATGTTTTTTCTGGATAAGATGAACCAGGCCAACTGTCGGCCTGAGATGGAGTGCTTTGATACGGGCCATATACACAATGCCACCCCTTTAATTGATATGGGCATACTCAAGCCCCCCTACCAGTTTAGCCTCATTATGGGTGTGCTGGGCGGCATACCGGCCACCACTGAAAACCTGCTGCACCAGGTGCGGCAGCTGCCCAGGGGCTCGCACTGGCAGGTAATAGGCATTGGCCGCAAGCAATGGCGCATGGTGGCTGCCGCCATAAGCATGGGCGGTAACGTACGCGTAGGCCTTGAAGACAACCTGTACCTGCCCGATGGCAGCATGAGCACCAGCAACGGGGCCAGCGTAGCCAAAGCCGCCGAACTGGTACACCTCATGGGCGGCCAGGTAGCCTCTATTGAAGAAGCACGCGAGCGGTATGAATTGCAGTTAATTAATAATTAACAATGAATAATTAATAATTGTGGCCTGTAGGCAGGCTGCCTTTAAATACTAAAAAACAACACCAAGTAAAATGGATGCTTATATATATGATGCGGTGCGTACCGTACGCGGCAAAGGCAACAAAAAGGGTGCCCTGGTAGGCGTTACCGCCACCCAACTGATGGTTACCCTGTTGGATGAGCTGCGCAATCGCCACCAGTTAGACACCACCCTGGTAGAAGATTTGTTGATTGGCTGTGTAACCCAAATCATGGACCAGGGCGGCAACGTAGCCAAAACGGCCGCCCAGCAAAGCGGCTATGGCGACCATTTTTGCGGCATGACCATTAACCGCTTTTGTGGCTCTGGCCTGGAAGCTGTCAACACCGCCGCAGCCAACGTAAAAGCCGGCTTTATGGACTTGGCCATTGCCGGCGGCGTAGAGAGCATGAGCCGCGTCAAGATGGGCAGCGACGGTGCTGCCATGGCAGTAG
>CAZXTW010000706.1:0-3880 GCA_964643525.1 uncultured Roseivirgaceae bacterium | reverse complement strand
GCGGGCCGCCCTTCTTTTTTGTAACAGGCATCAGTGGGGGCTTTGGCTACAACCGTGCCCTCATTATGCCACCTATCAATAAGGTGCTTGAGTTTCCGTTTGTGGCTGAGGCACTGCGGGGTGCCTCACTGCCTGCCAATGCCGGTAAAGATACACTTGCCGCCGAGCTGGAAGCGGTGCACAGCTACATTCCCCCATCAATAGGTGATGTATTTCTGGCCGTGGGCATTACCTTCACCACATTCAAGCTCATTGACACCACCCTGCTGCTGGCTGCCAAGTTTGGCAACCGCTTTGAGCTTGACCTGCTGGGCGTATCTACCCTGGTGGTGCCACCAGAGTCGCCCGCCACACTGGCCGTAGTGCAGATGGCACTCAAGGGCGCCTTCATCCCTGATGAGGGCTTTGCGGGCATACAGGGGCAGCTCACCAACAAATCGTACATCCTCTCTAAAGACTGCCACCTTACAGGAGGCTTTGCCTTTTACAGCTGGTACAGCGGGCCACATGCCAATGATTTTGTGGCCACCGTGGGCGGCTACCACCCCCACTTTAACAAACCCAGCCACTACCCCACCGTGCCCCGCCTGGCCTTTAACTGGAAGCTTGACAGCCACACCAGAATAAGTGGAGATGCTTATTATGCCCTCTGCGCCCATGCCTACATGGTGGGCGGCCACCTCGAAGCTACATATGAGGCAGGCAGCCTCAAGGCCTGGTTTAAGGTAGGGGCTGATTTTCTCATCTCATGGAAGCCCTACCACTATGAAGCATCCATACACGTAAGCATTGGCGCTAAATACACCTACCACTTCTTTGGCAAGCACCACATCTCGGTTGATGTTGGGGCCGACCTGAAACTGTGGGGGCCTGAGTTTGGCGGTAAGGCCAGGGTGAACCTGCACGTTTGCCACGTAACCATCAGGTTTGGCCACGATAAAAAGTCAAAGCCCAACCCCATTGGCTGGGCTGAGTTTCAAAACTCATTTATGCCCGCCAGCAACCTGTGCAGTGTAGCCGTAAGCAACGGGCTGGTAAGCAGCGGTGCTGACGGTGGCAACCCTGCCATTATTTATCTGGGCACGGTAAACCCCAAAACCCTTACCCTTAGAACAGACGCTTTTGTACCGGTAAAAACCACCACCTGGGGCACCGGCCAGGCCGTAACAGGCAGCTTTAACAGTACTGTAGGCATTGCCCCCATGGGCCTGAGTAGCGGTAACTTTAACAGCAACCTGAAAGTGAGCATTGAGCGGGTTGGAAGTGGCAGCGATGCCACTGCTGATTTTACCTACAGCCTCATTACCAAAAAGGCACCCGCAGGCATTTGGGGCCAAAAAGTACAGGCCAGCCTTAATGATGACAGGTACATTAACAATGCCCTCACAGGCCTTGAAATAAAGCCTGCCAAAGCAGCGCAGTTTACACCAGAGCAGGTAGAGCAGGTAAGCAGTGACTTTGTGAAGTATGAAACCACCGCCCTGACCGGGGCCATTGACCTTGACCAAGGCAGGGCCACCTACACCCCGGCCAACCTTGATGATGCTGCCACCCGAACGGCCATTAACGACAGTATTGTGGCCAACGCCAACAGCCGTAACGACCTGCTGGCCTCTTTGGGCTTAACAGATACTATTGACCTGACTGATACCATAGCCGATGATTATACCCTGGCACCCCAAATCATGTCTTGAATGGACAATTGCAAATGAATAATTAACAGTTAATAATGAGCACCCAACCCACCAATATAGATTTTACGCCGCATCACCGCCCGCCGGTTGAAAGTGGCGAATATGACATAGCCGTGAAGCAAACCATTAGCGGTGGCGGCATCGACACGGCCTACGGCAGCGAAGGTACTACCCCCCTGGCGGCCACTTACAGGTTTTTTGTAGCGGGCGAGCGCTTTAGCATAGCCCCAAAAGAAATACACAGCGTGTTCCCTCCTGATCAAAACGTGGGGCAGCATACCAATGTGCTGCCCCACATCCTGATTAACCGCACCACCCTGCCGTGGGAGCGTGAAGGCGTGCCTGGCGATGCCAACACCCCCTGGATGGCCCTGCTGGTAGTGCATGAAAATGAGTATGCCGATGCAGTAAGCACAACCGTGGCCCTGAGTGAACTGGTAGCCGGCTCCACCAGTGCAGCCCCTTACTTTCCGCCGCTCACCCTTGAGCCGGGCCAGCGGGCTGATGATCGCGTGGCCGTGCTCGATATCAAAAAGAGCCTGTTGGAGCAGCAGCTGCCTACCAAAGCCGACCTGAACTGGCTGGCCCACATTCGCCAGGGCACTGACGGCAGCGGCAATGTAGTGGGCGAAGAAATGGCAGCCCTCGTAGCCAAAAGACTGCCCGCCGCCAACGCCAAAAACACCGTTTACCTGGTAGCGCTGGAAAATCGCTATACTGCCGGCACAGACAGCTTTAACTACCAGGGGGCCGGCACTGACGATGCCATCAGGCTGGTCAACCTGTACCAGTGGCAGTTTTACAATGAGGACACCCTGGGCGATTTTGCCACCATACTCAAAAGCCTCAACAGGGCCACAGCCACCCTGCGCCTGCCTGATACGGGCCGGGCCGCTACTGATGCCTACCTGGCCTCGGGCTTTTTTCCGGTACCACACGCCATGCGGCAGGGCACACAAACCGTATCGTGGTACCACGGCCCACTGGCCCCCCAGGCCAATACCGAAACGTTTGCCTTTCCGGCCAAAAGTGCTGATGCCCTGTTGCGCTACTATGAGGCTGATGCCATGTTTGATACCAGCTATGCAGCCGCCTGGGAGCTGGGCCGCCTGCTGGGCCTGCAAAACAACCGCTACGCCACCGCACTGTACCGGTGGAAGCGAGAATACGCACAGGCCCTGAGCAAACAGCAGCAAACTACAACCGAAGACACTGGCCACCTCAAGGGTGGCAACCAGGACAACAGCACACCACCTATACCTGACTCAGTAACCGAGTGGCTCACTGCCTTAGAATTACTTAACGGCGTGCCCTTTAACTACCTGGTGCCTGATGAGCAACTGCTGCCCACTGAGTCTATCCGGTTTTTTGAGGTAGACAGCCTCTGGATGCAGGCCCTGCAAGACGGGGCCCTGAGCCCTGGCCGCGTAACCACCAAAGACCATACCCTTGACCAGGCCATTGTGGCTGAAGAAGACTTGCTGACCAGTGCCACCGTAAGTGGTTTTTTGTTACGTTCTGAAGCTGTCAAAGGCTGGCCCGGCATGCAGGTAGAAGCCTTTAGCGGCACCCCCAACCCTGAAGGGCAGGTGACCGGCCCCTTAACCCTACTGCGTCGTGATACCCTGGGCAATAACGTTATGCTGTGCCTGTTTACTGGCAAACTGCAAACCCTTGACCTGCACCTGAAACCCGAAGTGCTGCACTTTGGCGTAACAGAAGCCACCAGTGGTAGCTTTACCAAAAAGCTGCGCGACAATGAAGGCGTTGAACAAGATGACTTTGAAATTACCGTACCTGCCAATGGCCACCGCGTGGTAGATGTACCCGCCTTGATAGCCAACATACAGGCAGAATACAATGCCAACAACAGTGTCAAGTGGAACGCATCGCCTACCTCGGCTACCCTGGCCCTGCAACTTATTGAAGGGGTAGAACGCGTACGCTTTACCACCGCCTAAGCCAGGCCCTGCCCTAACGGCATAAACCCACCCTGCATAGCGGGGTGGGTTTTGTATTCAACTACATCAAGCTATATGAAGAATAATTAATGCTCTACTGCTTCTAAGGCTGCATGTGGCTCTGGTGTCGGGGCTATTTCTATGGCCCCTCCTGGTGGTTTGGGCTGGCCATTATTTAACGACTGAAACACCTTGAACAGCGCCGTCGCAGCCCCTGCAGAAACT
>CAZXTW010000705.1:0-3891 GCA_964643525.1 uncultured Roseivirgaceae bacterium | reverse complement strand
CCTTCCGCCTCGGCCTCGCCAATCCACAGACCCAGCAGTTCTTTATTGCCCTCACGATTGATGCCGAGCACCACATAGACGGCACGCTTACTCACTCGTCCAGCAACTTTGATGTTGACGTAGAGGGCATCGAGATAAACGATGGGATACAGCTCATCCAAAGGCCGACACTGCCACGCTTTGACGTCCTCACTGACGGTGTCAGTCACCTCGCTGATAATGGCGGGGGACACTTGTGCCCCGTACAGTTCTTCCAGTTGCAGCGAGATATCACGAGTGCTCATCCCCCGTGCATACAGCGCCAAAATCTTCTCATCCAGACCGCTCAGCCGCCTTTGATGCTTGGGCACCAACACCGGCTCAAAGGTGCCTTGGCGATCGCGGGGAATAGACAACTCCAGCTCCCCCTGCTCTGACTGCACCGTCTTGGATGAGTGACCATTGCGACTGTTCTGCGGCAACACATGATCTGGGGCCTTGCTTGGGTTGAGGTGATGGTTGAGTTCCCCGGCTAACGCACGTTCTACCAAGCGTTTGGTGAGCTGTTTGAGCAAGCCAGACTCACCGAGAATCTCTTCTGGGCTTTGACAATCTGATAGCAGCTCGTCCAGCAGTTCATCGGCGCGATTCGGTTCTCGTTTTTTCCTCGGCATAATGCGGTCTCCTGAGTTATCGGGATTCTAGACCGCTTACACAAAATTCTGTACAGTCTCTTAGATACAATTCGTTCGAAGTCAACTAAAGTTGATACTCTTGTTTGAGTTGCGAAAGGAACTGCTTATCAAGTTAAATTTGCAACAGTAATACCGACTTGATTAGCTACAGGAGTATATATGTCTACTTCCACTTCTGGGACGCTGATCGAAATAATCAAAGAATAGTGGACAGATTGCTCATATCTCTGTAAGTATCTTTTCTCTTTCCACCAGCCTCCTACTGGATAAACTGCAATAGAATCTCTCTGAGCTAATTCAGCGGCAGAACCCTCCCAAATATCGCAATGTAATGAACCGTTATCTCTCGTGTTCGGACCTAAAAACCAATTCTCTACATATTTGTCTCTGGTTTTAATTCCTCCTTCTTCTTTCCGTATTGCCTCACTTATTCGCCATCGGAAACTATTAATATTTTCGAGTGATCTTTTCACCTCAAAGCGCAAGCCATGAGAAGCATATCGATGCTTATAAGCCCATCCACGTTCTCCAGGATTGGGTTCGATAAAGTATGACAACGTAACTTTCAGCTTTACCTCCGCCTCACCCAACTCCTCTAACTTCTCTCTTGGCCAGGGCAAGTTATGAAGCTTCATATCCTTAGTTTTGACGTTTCCATTAAGACAAAATGGCTGAAGCTTGTCTTCAGTAATTAGCGTCAAATTATTACGGGCGCTTCGAAGTGCCCTATCTAAATCAGGTACACCATAGCCATAACGCCTAACAAGCGCACGTTTGGCTGTTTTATTGGATGCACTGTTGAAGTGCGCGTGCATAGCAGGAGTCCAATTTGCAGAGTGGACTATCAATGCACGGATTGTTTCTGGTGAGAAAGTAGGATACTCAGCCATGATTCGGGCTGCCATGTAACTAGCTAGTGCAGTGGCACAGCTTGTATCCCTCATATGCTCAAAAATTCTTCTATCGGGACGATAGTAAGTAGTTAGGAGACAAAGATCATCAATTGCTTGTGCAGGGTCTTGTCCATTATGTGCCATGTTGCCTCCTTCGAATACGACATCAGGCCGGATTGGCCATTGATGGGACCACTCCACTGAAGTCCGACTAGAAGGAGAAATATCTCCACAAGGAGCTAGAGGTTGCCATCCTAGAAAATCTGGATGAGTGATATTTATTTTCTCTGTGTAAGCTCCGACCACTAGAGCATTCCAAGACTGAGCGGGATTCTCAACAGTATAAATATCATTAAGATAGTCGGTATTGTTATTGATATAACTTTCCGCAAAAATATCATCTCGAATGTTGCCAGCGGAAACAATGAGCAAGCGGCGAAAATCACCGTCATTAAAACACAACTTATCAATCGCCGCTGACCAAGATGATGGAGTTCCTATGTTTGGATTTGGGATATCACTCGTAATAGCCATGCAAAAAACTCGACGGCGATCAGGAACTTGAATTTCAGGTTGTGCAACCCCCTGCTCTGTAATTGCTCCATAGAGCTCTGGATCATTCTCTCCATTAGTTGGAAGGATTTTCACTGATTCAAGACGATGAAATAATTTAACTTCCCCATCTTCACTTAGTGCATCGACTAAATCAGAGAAGAGTGCTAAACCTCCCATGAGTGTTCCATGACCGTTCCAATATTGACTATCTTGAACTCCCCAAGAAGGCTCTACTGCATACATATCTTCAGGCTTTAAGCCAGGAGAAATTAAAGGATGTATTTGCGTCAATCCACTATCTAAAAGACAGACCGAGACTGCATACTCACCTGGTTCAAGCAATCTCCCAGACAAATCATCAGCCCAATCTGCTTGCTCTAAATTCCCCATCTCCAGGAAAATTGATGGATTATCTTTTGCAATACGTAGCTCTGCAATAGAATCTGAGTTTATGATAATTTGAGCAATGCCTTCGATATTGGACATTACTAATACGATATCTCGCTCTGGGAAGGAAATAGAATACTCTTTGGACTGTATATTTAGCCGTTGAATCACATAATCAAAAGCATCACGACGCTCTTTCCTGAGCCATATTTCCCACCATATATTCCTACCATCTTCTGGGAATAAACTTAAGTCATCTGTATAAAGAGACTCAACTTTTGCCAGTTGAATTTCTTCTATACGTGTGATCAGTTTTTGATTTTTTGGCTTCCCATTTCTGGCATCATTTTCGTCACGATACTTTTCCACTTTCTTCAAAAAATGGTCAGAAGAGCACTCTGGAACAAAAACTGTTGCTGTTACCATCGACTCCTGCTCGGGAACCTTCTTGACAGTAACAAGCTCAATTTTCTTCGTGCGATTTTCTAATTGCTCAAAGGCTTTCGCTTGATCCGCCTGAACTTTGATTTCCAAATAGAAGCCAGGTTCTCCAGCCGCGATATTAGCGTCACGAGAATCTAACTGCCTTTGTGCATTCTGTAATGCTGTTCCAATTTGCCGCTCAAGATTACGAGCATGCTCTAACCTATTGCGCTCTGGTGGCTCAAGAGATTCCCCACCGCCACTTGGTGGACGTGTGTAGTCTTCTCTTTTTCCATTTTCTGGCAGATAAATATGTGGAAACTCTGGTGGCTGCTCAGGCATCTTTCGCTCAGACTCGCTCGTCTACTAAGCGCAAACGTTCTTTCGCTCTAAGATAGCTAAAACCAAAGCCTGCTGACCAATTTCTTCTGTATCAGATAATACGGCTTGTTTGGCGGCCTCATCCGTAGCGCGGATAATTTCGGCTGGGCTCAAACCTTTAGCTGCGTCTAATATATCCTTCCAGTTACCGTACTCAGGCTTAAACATCAATAAACGGGTTTCTATAAGGCGTCGGATCACCTTATCGCCAGGAATTGTATATTCGACGACATCATCAAATCTACGAAACAGCGCTTGATCAAGCAACTGAGGATGATTAGTGGCTGCAACTACTAAGCTATTGCTGTCATCGTTTTCAATGAAGAAAAGGAAAGAGTTAAGAACTCGTCGTGCTTCGCCCACATCGTTTACGTTGCTGCGTTCTCCTCCTAACGCATCAAACTCATCAAAGAAGTAAACTCCTCGCGTAAGTTTCATCGCGTCAAAAATGAGTTTTAGTTTAGCTGCAGTCTCCCCCATGAACTTGCCAAAGAGGCTGCTATAGATAACTGTGAAGAGAGGCAGCTGTAACTCTCCAGCCAATGCCGATGCTGTCATCGTCTTGCCAGCACCAGGAG
>CAZXTW010000704.1:0-3907 GCA_964643525.1 uncultured Roseivirgaceae bacterium | reverse complement strand
CGTGTGCAGCAGCAACGGCCAGGCGGGTGACCTGCTGTTTGTTGTGGGTAATGCCAACCTGAACGACGGCGACCAGCTGATATACGACCGCATGGCGGCCATGGGCTACAACATACAGGTAGAGAAAGACAAAGACGCCAGAACTGATGATGCCAACGGTAAGCAGCTGGTTGTGATATCATCTACCGTATACTCTGTAGAAGTAAACACCAAATTCAAGCACGTGCCAGTGCCGGTGATTACCTGGGAGTCGTTCTTGTATGACGACATGCAGATGACGGGCAACAGCCAACACAACGACTATGGCAGTGAAGACAATGTGACGCAGCTCACCCTTGCTGATGCTACCCATCCGTTGGCAGCAGGCTTTAGCGGTACTGTTGATATTTATAACAACCCTGGTAAGCTGCGCTTTGGCGTACCGGCAGCCAGTGCTACTGTGCTGGCCCAGACCAGCACCAACAAAGCCGCTTACTTCTACTATGAAGCGGGCGACCTGCTGAAAGACGGCACCCCGGCACCAGCCCTGCGCATGGCCTTCTTTAACGGCCAGGAAGCCGCAGCTGATATTGGCGAGAACACCCTCATTATGCTGGATGCCGCCATTGCCTGGGCCACTGATGCACAGGCAGAGCAACCTGTAATGCTGGATGCCGGCATTAGCAATGTAAGCTACCTGTGGAGCACCGGTGCCACCACCAAAACCATATTTGTAAACCAGACCGGTGAATACTGGGTAGAGGTAACCGAGCCGAACGGCGGCTGCGCAGCACGTGATTATATTAACGTAACCTACCTGCCAACGCCTGTACTGGCCCTGGCCGATAACTACTCAATTTGTGATGGCCAGCCACTGCACCTGAGCACGGGCTACCCGGATGCACAGCACCTGTGGAGCAGTGGTGACACCACCGAGTCGGTAACTATTGCCGCTACGGGCACCTACACGGTAACCGTAACCAGTGCCGGCGGTTGCAGCGCCACCCATACCTTTACTGTGGGTGAGTTAAGCCTTGACCTGGGCAACGACGTAACCATTTGCGGCCCGCAAAGTACCAATGGTGAGGTGCTGTTTGTAGTAGGCCAGCTGCCGGTAACCTCGGCCGATCAGGAAGTGATTGATATCCTGACCAACCTGGGCTACACCCCGGTAACCGTACTTGACGATGCCACCACCACAGCCGATGCTGACAACAAGCTGCTGATTTACATCTCATCAACAGCCATATCTGGTAAGGTTGAAAACAAATTTACCCATGTAGCTGTGCCGCTGATCAATGCTGAACCACATGCCTTTGATGGCCTGAAAATGGTTGACAGCCAGGGCGGTGCCGGCAACTGGGGTGATGTAAGCAACACCATGTACCTGCACATTGACCAGGCGGCGCATCCGCTGGCAGGTGGCTTTACCGGCCAGGTGATGACCTACACCACCACCGGCAATATGGGCTTTGGCAAACCGAACAACAATGCCATTAAGGTAGCCTCGGTACAGAGCCACCCAGATAAGTGGGCCATCTTTGGCTACGAGCAGGGCGCTGATATGTTTGGCATTGCCGCACCAGCCCGCCGCGTAGGCCTGTACCTGAGGTATGAAACCTCGGCAGAGATACACCCCAACACCTGGGCGTTCATTGAAAGTGCCATCTTATGGGCTGCCAATGCCGGTGTAGCAGAAACAGTAACCCTGGGCGCGGCCAACAGCACCGATGCCAACGTGAGCTACCTGTGGAACACCGGTGCCACCACGGCCAGCATTAACGTAACCACGGCCGGCACCTACTGGGTAACCGCTACTGACAGCAGCGCCTGCACCCTGGTCGATACCGTAACCGTTAGCTATGCCCCGGCCACGCCAGGCCTGACCAGCTGGGCTGCCGACACGGTGCTGTGCACTGGTGACAGCTACACGCTTGATGCAGGCTATGCCGGCTACAGCTACCAGTGGAGCTCGGGTGAAACCACCCAGGCCATTACGGTAACAACCAGCGGCAGCTACACCCTGACGTTAACCAATGAGGCTGGTTGCAGCAGCACCGCTTCCGTAGCCGTAACCTTTAAGCCGTTTGGCTTATTGAGCGCAGGCGCCAATGCTGAAATATGTGAAGGAGAGTCAGTACAGCTTGATGTGAGCGGGCCATGCCTGCCAGAAGCCACTACGGGCTGCACCACTACGCCGGTTGCTTCGCCATACACCTGCAGCACCGGTTGTGATGTGCAGCTGGTGGGCAGTGCTACCTACAACCTGAACAGCGGGCAAACCGCCTGCCTGGCTGCTGGTGAAACCTTTACCGGCACCCTGTACATGAACGGTGGCGAGCTGATTATCTGCGGTACCTTTAGCCCGGCCAACTACGTGTACAACGGTGGCAACATTGTTGTCAATGGTGAGGCTACCCTGGCTAATGTAAACATGAACAGCAGTAGCAGCTACCTGAAAAACTACGGCACGGCACATATTGGCAACTTTACCTTTAACGGTACGTTCGAGAACCACGGTACGGCCACCACGGCCAACGACCTGAATGTGAACACCGGCGCGGTGGTTGTCAATACCGGCCAGCTGAATGTTGGGCAAAGCCTGAACAACAACAGTACCTTTACTAACAGCGGCACCATCCATACGGTAGGCAGTGTACGCCAGAACAGCGGCGCCACCTTTACCAACAGCTGTACCATATTGGCCGATGCTGAGTTCCACGTCAATGCCAACTTCCTGAACGAAGGCAGCATTACGGCAGGCGCCACCAGCTACCTGAACCAGGCCACCCTAACCATGGGTGAGGGCAGCAGCCTGGCCACCGCCAGCATATTTGTAAACAACACCATTGCTGGCCCGGCCAGTGGTTGCGCCAAGGTAAGTGTCAGTGCCAACAGCACCATCAACGGCTCGGCCGTCATTACCGGTGCCATTGACTTCTGCGATGCCAACGGCATTGAAACCAACAATATTACCTTTGGCCCGCAAGTCACTACCGACTGTAGCTGCACCGCTGGCGGCGGTACCAGTAATGTGACCTACACATGGCTGCCAGCCACCGGCCTGAGCGATGCCACCATTGCCAACCCGGTTGCTGCACCAACTGCCACCACCACCTACACGGTGTTGGTAAGCGACGGCCTGCGCACTGATTCGGCTACGGTTACCGTTACCGTACTGGCTCCGGGTACTGGCGGCTGCACCGTGCCTACAGCACCTGTTCCTGGCAACACCACCACCGACACACCAAGTGCCTTAACGCTTGATGTGTTCCCCAACCCGGTGAGCCAGCCAGCCTTCAACCTGCGCATTGGCAGCCGCGATGGTGTGCTGGGCAGCACCCGCCTCATTGATGTAGAAGCCGACCAGCTGCAGCTGGAGCTGTACGACCTGAACGGACGCCGCATACCAGCCACCTGCACCAAGCAGGGCAACGGCACCTTCCGCGTAAACGTGAGCGATGTGCGCAGCGGCCTTTACCTCATCCGGGTAGTATGCGACGGCCAGCTTATGTACGATCAAGTTCAATTTGTCAAATAACAGGAATCGACTAACCTAAATAAAAAAGAGGCGCCCCGCGCCTCTTTTTTTTTACCCTTACCCTCACCAGCCCTTCACAGCTATGGTGAGCCCCGCCGAACCATCCGTATGCCATAGAACGCTGTCACTAATGGCACAACAACCCTCCCACGTTCGTGGTCGTGTGTCTACCACGCTCGTGGTCATGGGTCTACCACGATCGTGGTTGTGGGGCTACATCGGGCGTTGTCATGGGTCTACATCGATCGTTGTCGTGGGTCTACATCGATCGTTGTCGTGGGGCTACATCGATCGTTGTGGGGTTATCTACCTGCTGCAAAATTGGTTTCACAGGTATATATCCCTGATTTTGAGGATACCCCCGCGGTAGTAATTTCGGTAATATTG
>CAZXTW010000703.1:0-3907 GCA_964643525.1 uncultured Roseivirgaceae bacterium | reverse complement strand
TATAAGTGATTTAGATAGTGATGAATTATGAGTTTTGAATTATGACTGGTTTAGGGTATTGACCATTATTAATTATTCACTATTCATTATCAATTATTAATTGTTCATTACCGAACAAGTTCGGTTTCTATTTCTTCCAGGCTTTTGCCTTTGGTTTCTGGTACATAGCGCAGCACAAACAACAGGCACAGTACCATAAACACACCAAATATCAGGAAGGTACCGGCCGAGCCGATATACTCCAACTCACCAGGGAATAACGTGGCCACGGTAAAGCTGGTCAGGGCGTTGAGGGCCCCCACCACAGAAATGGCCAGGCCGCGCAGCTTATTAGGAAATATCTCGCTCAGCATGGTCCACATCACGGGGCCCAGTGAAATAGAAAAGCCCGCAATAAAACCCAGAATGCCCACCAGCACCAATACTGAATTAATGGCAATACTTTCATTAAGCAGCAGGGGCTTGTAGGTGGCACTGTACCGGGCTACGGTGGCTGCATCATTGGGGGCCAGGGCAGCCTTAATAGCCTCGAAAAAGGCCAGCTCGCTGTTAAATGATTTACCGGTAATGCCTGCCAGCGAATGGCCCAGCTGTTGCACCTCTGTTTGTGTTTGGCGCAGCGCGGGGCTGTTCATATTGACTGTAACCAGCAGGGTGCCCCCTTTAAACAACTGGGCCTCGTTGGGGCCTATGTGCAGGCTATCGTGCTGGTAAGCGGCCGGGTTGCTTTGGCTGGCGGCAGCCACCACACCCTGGTTTAGTACCGTTTGGCCCACCTGTGCGGCCGCTTCATGGCTCAGGTTGTAGCTGGCCTGCTACCGATACCAGTACCAAAAAGGCCGCCATAACGCTGGTGCCTATTACCAACAGGGGTTTACGGCCAAGCCTGTCAATCAAGGCCATTGAAACTACCGTCATGACTGTAAACACCAGCCCTACAATAATGGCCTGCATAAAGGCGGCATCTCTGGTGCCCCCGGCCGCCTCAAAAATCATAGGGGCGTAATACAGTATGGCGTTTATGCCTGATGTTTGCTGAAAAAAGGCCAGTGCAAAGCCAATTAACAGCACAAACTTCATCTTTTTTGAAAATACCTGGGCCAGTGTGGCCCTGCCCTGGCTGGCCTGTAGGCTTTTTTCTGCCTGCAAATTGCCCTGAATGCTGGCCAGCTCTTTTTGGGCATGCACTATGCCACCGGCCCGCTCAAGCACCCTTTTGGCCTGTTGGGTACGCCCTTTGGCCAGCAGCCAGCGGGGGCTTTCTGGTATATAAAACAGCAGTGCGGCATACAGCAGGGCAGGGAAGAAGCCCACGCCCAACATCCACCGCCAGTTCATATCGGGGTTATCAATTAACTGTAATATATAGTAGTTAGAAAAATAGGCTACTGAAAGGCCAATCACAATATTAAGCTGGTTAAACGTAACCAGCTTGCCCCTGAGGTTGGGCGGGGCAATTTCAGCAATATAAACCGGGGCTATTAATATAGCTATGCCCACACCCAGGCCGGCCACCACCTTGGCAGCAATAAACAACGCTATACTGGTGGCCAGGGCAGTGCCCAGCGCACCTGCCATAAACAGCACTGCGGTAATAAACAGTGAGGGTTTGCGCCCCAAAGCATCGCTCAGCACCCCGGCACTAAGGTTACCTATAATAGCCCCTAAAATAATAGCCCCGGCACTAAGCCCTACCACAAAGGGCTTGTCGGCAATGCCAAAGGCTACTGTATAAAATGGGATGGCGCCTGAGTTAACCACACCGTCAAACCCCAACAAAAAGCCACCCAGGGCTACAATCAGGGCTACCATAAAGGGGTATAGGTTTCTGTTTTTCATATATTAAATGGGGCTATGCTGTTTAGTAACAACTGGCCGCGCAACCGGCCAATGGTACTTGTTGTTTACATGACCCTACAAAACAAATAAAATTTAAAACTTAATAATGCCTGGGCACTACTGCACTGCCTCGCCAACAGATTTTCATTGCTACGCCATTTTATTAAAAACTGTACAAATGAAGGGGGGCGGCCGCTCAAAACAGGGGGTAAAACAGGGTTGCCATTAAGGCCTTGGTATGCTACTACGCCAACAGTACGCCAAGGCTGTGTAACCGGCAGGTTATTGGTGTGTAAACAACCCTTTGTTTGCAAGCCGCAGGCAGGGGCATTATTAGTGAAAAAATGGCTTAACTGAAACAATAAAGGCGTTTTGCAGTTGGCCTGGCCAGGCAATTATACCACCTGCCACCTACTTTTTATCAACCCTGTAACAAAAGCACTTACTCATTAAAAATTTGGCATACCAACCCCTAAACAGGGCAATTGGCTTGGTATTTTGCTAAAATCATGACGTAGTATTGAAAAAATCATGGCGAGCAATTGCAGTATACACTTTGGCTTTGCGTATTGGTAAAATCACGTTATTTGTTGTGTAGCCTATTTTTCAAACGGTTGCAAAAACAGAACGACATGTATTTATTAGGTTATGATATAGGCAGCTCATCTATTAAGGCGGCACTGGTAGAGGCCCACAGCAACAAGGTAGTTGCGGTGGTACAATACCCAGCTACAGAAATGGATATTATTGCACGCCAAAGCGGGTGGGCCGAGCAACAACCAGAGGTTTGGTGGGAAAATCTATGCTATGCCACCAGAAAGTTAATGGCCCAAAGTGGGGTAGATGCCCAACAGGTACAAGCCATTGGCTTGTCGTACCAAATGCACGGCCTGGTGCTGGTAGATGCTGACCAGCGGGTGCTGCGCCCGGCTATTATCTGGTGTGACAGCCGCGCGGTTGAAATTGGCAAGCAGGCATTTAATGAAATTGGGCCCAACGTTTGCCTGGCGCACCTGTTAAATGCCCCCGGCAATTTTACCGCCTCTAAGCTGAAGTGGGTGATGGATAATGAGCCTGATATTTATGAGCGGGTGCATAAGTTTTTATTACCTGGTGATTATATAGCCATGAAGCTTACCGGGCAGCTCAACACCACCGTGCCGGGCCTTTCTGAAGCCATGCTGTGGGATTTTACCCACCACTCGCCAGCGGGCTTTGTGCTGGACCATTTTGGCATTGATTATAATAAGGTACCTGAACTGGCAGATGTATTTGCGGTGCAGGGGCAGTTACAGCCGCAGGCGGCTGAGCAGTTGGGCCTGCCAGTGGGTATACCCCTGGCATACCGGGCGGGCGACCAGCCCAACAACGCCTTGTCATTAGGGGTACTGAACCCTGGCGAGGTGGCTGCCACTGGCGGCACCTCTGGCGTAGTGTATGGCGTAGTAGACCGCCCGGTGTACGATGCCGCCTCGCGCGTGAATGGTTTTGCCCATGTAAACCACACCCAGGCCAACCCACGCATAGGCCTGCTGCTGTGCATTAACGGGGCCGGCATACAGTACAGCTGGATGAAACAGCAGATAGCCCGCGACGGCACCTCTTATGAAGATATGGAGCGCATGATTAGCACCGTGCCGGTTAACTCTGAAGGGCTGCGCATTATACCTTTTGGCAACGGGGCAGAACGTATGCTGGGCGACCGCAACCTGGGCTCGCACATTATGAACCTGCACTTTAACCGCCACCACCGGGCCCACTTTTACCGGGCTGCGCTAGAGGGTATTGCCTTTTCGTTTGTGTACGGCATGGAGGTACTGGCCCAGCTGGGCGTGCCCACTCAGGTAATTCGTGTAGGTAATGACAACCTGTTCCGCTCGGCCGTGTTTTCAACCACTATATCGGCCCTGCTGCACTGCAAAATAGAGGTGATGAACAGCACCGGCGCAGTGGGGGCGGCGCGTGCCGCAGGCGTAGGCAGTGGCCTGTATAGCAATATTGCAGAAGCCACTGAAGGTATTGAGCGCGCCAACGTATATGAGCCCCCCAATGTAAACGGCATTTACAG
>CAZXTW010000702.1:0-3914 GCA_964643525.1 uncultured Roseivirgaceae bacterium | reverse complement strand
TTGCAGGGCCACGCCGCGTGGCTGTAATATACAGTCATGGGCCAGTTCATATAGCTTGGGCCTGGTGGCTGTCATCACCAGCACACGGGCGTTCAGGGTGTGGCACAGGTAGTAAAATACAGCCCCTAAAAGGGGTAGCTTTTGCAGGTCAATATTCTGCACCTCATCTAAAATAATGATGCTGCCCGCCAAATGGTTAAACTTTTTAAGCAGCTTGTTGCGGTAGCCCACCATGGTTTGCAGCAGTTGCACAAAGCTGGTAATGACAACATCGGCCTGCCAGGTATCTAACAGCATGGCGCGTTGGTCAAGAATTTGCTCTAAGTTTTCAGCTACAGCAAGGGGCTGGCCCTGTGTAGGGTTGTGGGCTGTATCTTGCGCAAATACATCAGCATACTGGTAGTGCCCCAGCACCTGGGCATGGCTGCCCAGCACCTTATGGTATACCTGCAGGCCCTGTTCAATAATGTTAATAAAAGGCAGGGCATAAATAATTTGTGGCTGGTGGCCTTCGGCCTGTGCTACCCTGGCTTTCAGGGCCAGGGCAAAGCTTAGCGAGGCCAGTGTTTTGCCCAGCCCGGTGGGGGCAGTTAAGGTAAACAGCCTGCGGTTCAATATATCGGGCCGGTTTAGCTGGTTCATAACCTCATTCAGTGCAGCCTGGCGCTGTTGGTTTTGGGCACTTACTGGCCCTGCCCCCCGCAGGGTGGCTATGTACGTGCTTACCAGGTTGGCAGGTATGGCCTTTCGGGCATACTGGGGGGTGTCTGATGCATCGAGCTTATCAGCCTCTATAAGCAGTGAAAACACATAATTGGTCAGAAAATACCGCTTAATATCAGGTGTGTCAGTCCACTGGTCAATTACATCAAGCAGTTGCGCTTCATCAGGCCACTTCAGTAGCTGGGGCAGGTCAGGCTGGGGCATGTCTTTGGCTACGGCACTGACGGTGGGCAGCAGCCGTTCAACCTGGCGGGTAAACAGGTTTTGATGGGTGGGCTCATCAAACCGGGTGCAAAACCAGGTAAAGCTGGGCAGGTCCATATGGTGCCTGATAATGACTGCCCAGCCCAGCATGGCCAGCTCAGGGTTTTTGGGGTGCCATTGTTGCCAAAAAGCCTGCGCCCCAAAGGCGGCGTGTTGCTTCAGGCTGCCGTCATAACCGGGCTGGTTCAGCAGGTACTGCTGAAAGTCAGGCACGTACTTGCCCAGGTCGTGCCAATGGGCTACGGCTGCCACCAGCTGCCGCAACTGGTGGGCAGGGTAGCCCAGCATTACCTGCGGGTGCCAGGCTTGCAGGGCTTTGTGTTGCACGCCAGCCACATGTTGTTTCAGGGCTTTAGTGCCTGTGCGCCGCTGCTGTATTGCTGTGGCGTGGCTGTACCATGTATTTGTTTGGGTGCTCATGCCATAAAGCTGATGTGTTCTGTATCAGGTATGGTGGGGTATTGCACCTGCCAGTAGGGGCTGTTCAGCGCCAGGGGCAGTGGCTGGCCGTCAGTGGCATACAGCAGGCGGTTCATGTGCTGTAGCTTGCGGGTACCATCAACCATAAAATCTGCCGGCAGCAATTCTTCTTCAATTTGCCTGAATGCCTCTGCCGCAGGTAGCGCAACCTGCTTGATGTATTGGGTGGGCACTGCGCTGTGCATCAGCACAGGGGCGGCAGGCGTTGGCATGCTACTGGCCTGTGCCAGCTGCCATTGCTTTAGGCGGGCGGCAAACGGTGCCGCCCCAAAGCTAACCGGGTAGTGGCCCCCTTTGTTGCGCAGGTGCTGGTGCAGCTGCTCAAAGCTTTCGCCCCCCTGGCTGGAAGTGCCGGCAGCCACATACAGCCGGTAGCAAAGCTGGCTGTGCCGGGGGTGGCGGCCCGTTACAATTTCAACAGGCACCTGTATGCGGCCGTTGCTGCCCGTGAACTGGCTTGAGCTTTCAACTTTCAGGTAGTTGAGGCGGTGGAAGCTTTTTTTAACGGGGTTGACAATGCGCAGGCCCAGTTGCAACCGGGCCGACCCAAGCAGGCCATAGTAACCGTCACGGGGCAGGCCCATGATGGCTGCCAGCATGCCCATAACCGTAGTGCGGGGGGGCAGGCTGTAGCTCATGGCTGTGTTGTTGGCAAAATACTTTCTGAAGTGGGCCATTTTGCCTTCAAGGTCAAGTACAAGCAGCTGCATGCCTTAGCCCTCAAGATTAAATTGCAGCCCCGGTGCTGTTTTAACAATCACTTCTTTTAGCACGCCCTGTTGCTTGAGGGCGTTGATTTGTTCTTGCAGGGGGGCAAAATTAAGCGTAAGGTCTTGCAGGCTGCGTATTTGCTTATCGGTTTTGCCGGGGGCAGGGTTGGCTTGCACGTACTGGCGCAGGTCGCCCAGCTGGCCGTTGTGGTGCCCGTCAGCATAAACCAGTTCAACATACAGCTTGGGGTACTGGTTTTGTTTGCTGCGCGAAAGCTGGGTGGGTATGGCTTGCCACATTGCCTTGCGCAGTACCTCACGGTCGGCTATGGTCATTTGGCTGTGCTGCGCCTGGTAGCGGTTCATGGTGCCATGAAAGGCCAGCAGGCTGTAATTTACCCGGTAGTCTTTGCCAAACGTGCTGCTGTCGTCATTCATAATCGTGACCAGGCTGTTGCTTTCCATCAGCTCTACCGGGTGCAATGAGTAGCCCCAGTTAATTTGCACCGGCCCGGTATAGCTCTGGTTAAACCCTTCTACCGCAAAGGCAGAACCAAACAGCCTGATGTCAATAAACTTCTGCTTGACCAAATAGTCTAGTATGTGCCGGTTCACAGCCAGTTGCTCTTTGTCTTGTTTGCTTCCTTTTTTAGAGGCTTTCTTGAGCAGGGCCGATACACTTTCGCCTTTTTTGAGGCCCTTCAGGGTGGCATCAAACTTTTTGCGCAGTTCAGGCTCATTGGCAAATACCAGGTCAGCAACAGTGGCACCTTCAAACAGGCGGTCAATCTCAAGCAGCATCTTGGTGTCCATACCCACCTTTGAGTCGCCCTCCATATCAACAAAAATGTCATGGCCTGTTTCTTTCAGGTAATTGCGCAGGTAGCGTTTTAGCCGCACATCAGTAACCAGGTTTGTCTTGGTGTCATAGTCCATGCGGGGCTTATTCTCCTGGTCGGGGTCTCCATTGGGGTTGCATTGTATGGCCTCGTAAATAAACAGAAAGTCTGAATTGTTTTGTAATACTTGTTTGCTCATGGCAGGTAGTTGTTAAGGGGTTAAATTTGTTCAGGTTGTTGCTCAGTGTTGTTGCCGGCCTTAGGCGTAGTGCTATTGTCATAATAGCTGTAGCCTGCAAAAAGGTAAAACACAGTTTCTTGCGGGGTAAGGGTGTAGGCGGCAGCTGTGGCAGGCATGTGTTGGTAAAACCTGCTGAGCAGTGGTTCTAACTTACTGTGCAGGCTGTATTGCTGTGTTTTTTCGCGTAGGTCAGTCTGTAAGCGCGTTACCTTAACCCAGTCCATGCCGTTAAAGTCTACCTTATTTAAAATAGGTTTGCTTTTGTGGCCTTTACTGGCCTGCTCGTAGGCTACTGTATTCAGGGCCCGGCCCAGGTAAAACAGTGCCTTGGTGGCCGGGTTGTGGTAACCCATTTGCTGCATAAACTGCTGCATGCGGCTTTGGTAATCAGCCGCTTCTGGCGGTTGTTCGGTGGTTGCTGTCATTGGCGGTGTGGGGTATAGGTTTAACATTTGTAGCAATAGCATCAGGGCCTGGTATTGCATTACAGCCTCACGCAGGCCATAATCAAGCTCTTTTTGGCGGCTTACATTACTGTAAGCTGTATAGCGTTTGTAGCGGTGGCACAACAGCAGCTCAATGAAATAATCAAACAGCACGGCTGGTGCCACCGGGCGGCGCTCTAGCAGGCTTTTAAAAAATACCAGGGCTTTGTTA
>CAZXTW010000701.1:0-3920 GCA_964643525.1 uncultured Roseivirgaceae bacterium | reverse complement strand
GGTTTAATTGGGCTACCATTGATAATAATTGTGCACGGGGTTGCTGTTCAGGCAGGCACTTTTGTAAGTAGTTGCCAATGGCATAATGTATGGGTTGTGCCTGCTTATTGCCAAGCAGCTGGTAAGCGGCCGTTTGCAGGCTATTGTGTGTAAAGGCATAGCTGCCAGAAGCCTGTTTTAGTAAAACACCTGCTGCTATGGCCTCTGCCAACCCTTGTTGTGCTGCCTGTAGTGGCCCATCATAAACCTCAAGCAGGCATGCCTCTGTTATAGGCCCACTAAAACAGGCCGCCAGTTGAATAATGTGCTGTGCATGTTGGTTTAACTTGTTTAGCCGCAGCCTTAAAAAATCATTCTTATCTGTTGTGACTTGTTGTAGGCCTGCCTCGATTTTGCTCCAAGCCCATTGGGCCGTTTGCGTATTGCACTGTAGCAACCCATCATTATACAAAGCATTTAAAAGCCAGGTTGTATAGAATGCATTGCCGCCTGTTCTGGCATAAACGGCCTTAGCCAGCCTGTCAGCACCTGATTGCCCGTGCACCTGGTCACTTACCAATTGTTCAATGTGTTTTTCAGTTAGTGGGCCTAACTGAATTTCGTTTACGGCAATTGCCTGTTGCTTTTTTAGTGGTTCAACCAGTACCGAGTTAACAGGATGGCTGGGCGGCATAGCTTCATCATTGACTGTGGCCACCACTAATAAGGGGGTTATTTCAGCATCGGCCAGCAACAGCTTAAGCAGCCGCAGCGTATCTGTATCAGCCCATTGCAAATCATCAATAAATAGTACCAGCGGGTACTGCATGGTGCATAATGCGCCAGCAAATAATTTAAATACGTAGTTAAATCTATTAAATGCTGGCTGACCTTCTATTTCAGGTACAGGGGCCTGTTTACCTATTAGTTTTTCAATGGCAGGCACAGTATTGGTAATTAAACCACCCAGGCTGCCAACAGCCATTTGAATGTTGTTTTGCCAACGCCTCAACTTGGCTTCTTGTTGCGTAAGCAGTTGGTTTGTTAAAGCCTCAAATGCACCCACAATAGCTGCATAAGGTGGTTGCAACTGCAACGGGTTAAAAGCACCTTCAATAAATATACCTTGTGAGCTGGCAAGTTCAGCCTGCCATTGCTTTACCAAAGCAGTTTTACCTACGCCAGCAGCCCCCTTGACTAATACCAGGCCTTTATTGCCACTTGCTATTTGGTTATAGGCATTTTGTAAAGTGTTTAGTTGCTGCTGCCTGCCATATAGTTTTTGTGGGGGGGGTAAATGCGCTGTATGGCCTTGTTGGGGTGCGGTAAAAGGGGTTTTGCTTTGTTGCTTCAAGGTTAAATAAAACCCCTGCAGGTCATGGTACAAGTCAGTGGCCGTTTGGTACCTGGCCTCTGGTGCTTTGGCCAGCAGCCGCTTGATAATGGCCCACAAACTTGCAGGTACAACCTGATTTAAGTTTTCTGGCAGGGCTACAGTTTTTGTAATTTGTGCATCAGTTAAAGCTTCTGCCTGGTTGCCTTCAAACGGAGGCTTACCTGTAAAACACAAGTGCATAATGGCACCCACAGCATATAAGTCAGCACGTGCATCAATGAAGCTGCTTACCCTGCCTGTTTGCTCTGGTGCAACATAATGCAGGTTACGTTCAGGGTAAGGCTTTGCATCAGGCTTTTGTTGGAGGCTGATATGAAAGGCCAGCTCAAAATCAATCAAGTAAACCTGGCCAGGCTGCTTATTGCTTATAAGTATGTTATCAGGGTTAAGGTCATTATGTACTATACCGGCCTGGTGCACTTTGCCAATAACCTGCACCATGCCCAGGGCAAGCTCAACTAAGGTAAGCAGGTTTGGCGCATTACCTAAAAACGTAGCCAGTGTACTGCCTTCAATATATTCAAGCAAAAGAGCTGGCTGCTTATTGTGTTGAATCAAGGCATGGCTGCCCCTTACGCCTGGTATACCTGCCAGTTGCTGAGTTACCTCAAGCTCATGTTGCAGTTGCCTGTTTAGCCTGCTTTGCGCTGCATGTTGGTTTAGCTGTTTAAGCAGTACTTGCTCTTCATAGCCATTTACATGGTCTAAAATGAGGGTGTGGTATGGGTTGCTATGAATTACTTTTTTTGGGCGGGGCTTCATTTAAACACAACACAATCAAAATGTTACTACTCAACTATTTTATTAATGTAATACATAATCAGATTTTTACCGCAAAAATGACCGAAATTCAGAGGCAAACCTGAAGTTTTAAAGCGCAACAGCCACTAACCAACAGCCCGTGCCTTATTTATGTGCCAGTATTTCCTGCTGGTGGGGTTTCTGGTTGGCTGGCAAGCCTAAATGGATGTAAAAGGTGGTGCCCTGCCCCTGTTTACTCTCTACACTTAGCTGGCCTTGGTGCTTTTCAATAATGCCATAGCTAATTGAAAGCCCCAGGCCAGTGCCTCTACCAGGGTCTTTTGTAGTATAAAAAGGCTCAAATATGTTGCGCAGCATATTTTTAGGAATTCCCTTACCGGTATCAGCAATAGCAACTTGCAAGGTGTTGTTCACCACCTTGGTGCTTACAGTAATGGTGCCTGTGTTTTCAATTGCATCAATAGCGTTGGTCAGTAAGTTCATAAATACCTGGTTCAACTGCCCCGAGTAACATTCAATTAAAGGCAGGTTTGAGTCAAAGGCGGTTTTTACTGTAATTCGGCCATTGGTTTGCCCCTTTAACATCATAATGGTGGCTTCAATACCTTCGTGTATATCAACTAGTTTTTTTTCATCTTCATCCATACGTGAAAAAGTGCGGAGCCCCTTTACAATTTCGGCTGTGCGTGTGGTACCCACTTTTACATCTGCCAGTAATGCCAGCACCCTTTTTCTTGCTTCAATTAATACCCCTGTACCTTCATTCATACCCATTTTACTTGTGAGGCAATTAACAAATGCCTGTTGACTATCAGCTGCATTTAAACATTCAATCAACTCTATAACAGGCTTCAGCTTTTTTTCCAGGGCACCTATACCCACCGTAATAAAGTTAATGGGGTTGTTAATTTCATGGGCAATACCAGCAGTAAGCACACCCAAGGCTGCCATTTTTTCTGACTGTACCAGGTGTGACTGTGCCTTTTGCATTTTACTTAACAGGCTTTGCAGCTCTCTTTTTTGTTGGTGCAAGGCATTTGTGCGCTCTTTTACCTTATCTTCTAGCGCACTGTACAGTAAGGCATTAGATAGCGATATGGCCAGCTGTGTTGCCAGCACCTCTAATAAGCTCAGCAGGCGGTCGTCAAAAGCACCATTGGCAGCATTGTTTTCAAGGTAAATAAGCCCAATTAATTGTCCGTGTTTTTTAACAGGCAGGCACATTACTGAGCGGCAATGGTTTTCATTTACATATGCTAAACTGGTATAAGGGCCTGCTACGCTGGCATCGCTCAGCAACACCGCATTGCCCTTCTTCACCACATCATTTATAATTTTGCCCGGCAGTTGTGCACCTGTACCATATAGTTTTAACTGATCTAAGGCTGTGGGTTGCTCAGGTAAACCGTTAGCCTGCGTTGCTGCCCATGCCTTCTCAAGGTATAGCACCTCATTACGTACTACCATTAAACAGCATAAGGTGGCTGTGGTAGTTTCTGTAATAATTTCAACCATACGGTTTAAAAGCCCAGGCGTAGCTATTTCCTGCGTTAAGGTTTGTGCTACTTCAACCACTGAGGCAATATCAAGCTTAACAGGTTGCTTTCTCTGTAGGTCTTCAGCATTGTGCGGTGCCTTTACCCCAGCTTTAATTACCTGCGGAAGTATAGTCGGTGCATCAGGCAAAACTTCAACCTCCATCATAGCAGCTTTACGGGTGGCCCCCCACTGTGTATACAGCTTACGTGCCAGCTGCAAAAACAGGTTGGCAGTGAACTGGTTG
>CAZXTW010000700.1:0-3926 GCA_964643525.1 uncultured Roseivirgaceae bacterium | reverse complement strand
ATCACCTTTCTTAGTTAAAGATTTTCCCTTTGGTTAAAACCTGCTGGTTAAGTAGCTGATAATGCCTTTGCTCAGTTGCTCCATACTTTGCAGCATAAGCAATGATCCGTTGCCAATTATCAATGCATTGAAGATTTGTACAAAACTAAGAATTGCGACAAAAATGACCAAAATAGGTTCGGTGTAGGTTCAGTGTAGGTCCGCTCATGGTTCGCTTGGCCCTAGGCGTTGTACTTTTTTAAGAATTGGGGCATGACTACTGCCCCCTACACCCCGGTGTAAACAGCTTAGTATACCTTGGTATACAGCCTCACTACAGCCCCTGTACAGCCTTACTATACCGGGGTATACAGCCTTGCTACACGCCCCTGCACTAAACGTTTTACACTGGGGTGTAACCAAACTGTAACCCTGCAAGTAGCAGCCACCAGACAACAACCCCACCTAAACCATTGATTAACAGATATTTTCACCCTAAACTTCATTAAGCCAGGCCCACACTGGGCACCTAGTGCTTATTTACAGGCTGACAGGTAGCCACCATTTACGACAACTGTATACACGTTGGTGACAATTCGTGACATGCCTTTACCAGTTGGTGACAAAGCCCGCGCCCAATGGCCGTTACTTTACATTAACGAAACCAACGAACTGCTCACGTAATAACCATAAACACAATGACGAAGTTAACCAAAATCACCGCCCTGTTTAGCCTGATGGCCCTGTTAATGATTACCCCCGCTTTTGCCACCGGTAACGGTACCAGCAACACCGGCAAAGCCAAAAAAGCAAAAGATGCAAAGGCAGCCAGCATTGTTGTCATACCCGGCAAATTACACGGCACCTATAAGTTAACGTATGTAAGCCCTACCAAACAGATGGTGGCCATTAATATTGTAGATGCCCAGGGCACGGTAGTGCATACCGATAAGGTAAAGAACAACGACGGCTTTAGAAAACCATACGACCTGAATAACCTGAAGGCAGGCACCTACACGTTTGAAGTGGTAGATGCTGCCGGCACGGCCACCCATACGGTTACCTACAAAAAGCCAGCCATTGCGGCTTATGGCATTGCAGGCACCAACCGCTGCCGCTTAATTGTTGGCGAAGACTTTGACGAGCCCCTGTATATAAAGGTGTATGGTGCTGAAGGCAAGCTGCTGTATAAAGAAACTGTAAGCACCGGCCAGCGCTTTTTTAAGCAATATGAAATTGGCCCTGCTCAAGCACCTAATACCAAAGGCGTGGTATTTAAAATAAGTACAGCCAGCCAGGTGCTTAGCAGCATCACGCTTTAAAGCGTATTAAAAAAGATAATTAGTGGTAGATGTATATAAAAACGCACTGCCTTCTGTTTAAGGCAGTGCCACGTACAGCTTAGTTTTAGTATTGAATAGCTCCATACCCTTTGGTGTGGAGCTATATTTTTTTTATTGCCCGCTTATTCAGCTTCTAGCCGCTGCAGAGTATGCCCAAAGCCTTTACTTGCCTTATCGGCTACAGTTACCTGCAGGGCATCAGGCCCAAGAGGGTAGTATAAAATACGGTTGGGGAAATCATGTGTAAAGTTTTCAAAAACAAGGGTATCAGCAATGGCCTGGTTCCATACAAAAGGGATGGGCTGGCCCTGGTTCTGGTTTACTACCGTGGCATAATACACCACCTGATCAGCTTCCTGTTTTACCTGAAGGGTTTCGATCAGTACCTCCTGCCCCTTGCTTATTTTGAATGATTTGCCATTAAGCAGTGTCTGGTTTTGGCCCAGCCGCCAGGTTTCATAATGGTCAAGCCCTTCTATTTGCCACTGGCCTTTCAGCAACAGCAACCGCTGGTGGTTAGGCTTTGGGGTGCAGCTGGCCAATACAACCAGGCAAAGCAATGTAATGCGTGTCATCATATTTCTTAAAAATATATGCTTTACCAGCAAGTGCGCAGAAATTACCCTGACATTGATTACCAGAGATGCTTTACTGGTCTGGCCAACCAAGCCTTAACAATAAGGACCCAAATTAACCTAACCTACTGGCAGCGTGTTGCTCAATAATTGGTAATTAATGAAACTAATTATTGCTTTGGTAAATTAATAACCTATAGAAACAGCTAGTTACCAGCTCATTTACTTAGTTCAGACATCAACCATTTATTGTTTAATACAAATCCCTTAATCATGAAAAAGAAAGCCAATTTACCCAAGCTAACAGTGAAAAGCTTCAAAACCGCAGAAGTAGAAAAGATAAAAGGAGGAAACTTCTTTACCTCCTTCAGCCCTACCTGCCTTACCAGATGTGTTGATACAGTCTGTAAGTGTCAATAACAACAAAGCCCCGTGATGAACGGGGCTTTGTTGTTATAATTTGAGTTTGTACTACTTTTTAAGCGTTTAACGCACCTTTAGCGTCCATACCGGGCGCTTGGCGTGGTTTACTACGCCCTCGGCAATGCTGCCGCTAATGAGGTGAAAAATGCCGGTGCGGCCATGGGTACTCATGGCAATCAGGTCCATATCGTGGGCCTCAGCAAAGCTGTGAATGCCATCTTCTTCAGACACATCATTGTAAATATGGAATTCGTAATTCTCTAAGCTGTACTTGGCCGCATAAGCTTCCATATGCTTAAGTGTATCGGCATCACGCACAAAATTGTTGGGCGTATTAATGCGCACCAGGTGTAGTTTGGCGCCTGTGGCCGCCTGTAACAACTTAATTTTATTGGTCAGGGTATTGCCCTCTGCATGCAGGTCAGTGGCAAAGGCTATATGATCAATCGTATCCAGCTCTACATGCTCTTTTAAAGTAATCACGGGGCAATCAGCATGGCGAATAACCCGCTCGGCATTAGAGCCTATCAGGGTTTCTTCCAGGCCTGAAGTACCGTGCGTACCCATGACAATCAGGTTACACTCATGCTCGGCCAGTTTGTTGGTTATGGTGTTGAACGACCTGCCTACCTCTACTTCAGACTTAATATCAATACCCTCATACTGCTCCTGGCTCAGCATTTCTTGCAGCCTTTCGCGGTTGCGGCGCATCAGGGCCAGGATAAACAGCTGCTCTTCATCATCTGGCTGGGCCACCGTACCGGTGCTGTTAAATGAGCCACCATGGGGGTGCTCTATCACGTTTACCAGGTGGATCTGCGCATTGTTTTTTCGGGCTAACTGCGCGGCAAAGTCTAATGCGTATTGAGACTTGTCGCTAAAATCAGTAGGGACTAATATTTTTTCCATGATACAGGCTTATTGAGCGTTCTATAACAACTTGTTGAAAAGTTAATACCTTTTTTGCTGCCAAGGCAACCAATAGGGGCTAATTCTTTTCTATACGCAATGTAGGCCAACCCCATTTGGTAGCCAATGACTTTGGTCATGGCTGTAGATGATATTCAAAACCGGTCAAAGCTGCCAGGCTTGCCTGTTGGGGAACACCCCTGAAAATGAATTTAAGCGTACTAAAGCCACTATGAAAAGATTCTATTTGTCTACCCTGTTACTGCTGGCCCTGAGAAACGGCCATGGCATGCATCAACAGGGCTCTGGAAATTGAAGGCACCCTGCAGCCCCCCGCCCCAGCCCTGCGGGCCCTTTTTACCGTGCACAAAGGCGAGCTGCTGCTCATGATGCAACAGGCAGATACAGCCATGCACTACCTGCAAAAAGGGCTGAGCCTGCAAAAGGCCACCTACAGCCAGCCCAACAAACACGTATGACAATGTAGGGTCTACCTACCTGCGGCAGGGCTTTTCTGAGCTGGCCCTTGAATACCACTTTAAAGCATACAACCTGGCTAAAGCCATTTTTGGCCCTGCGCACCCGTTTCACTTAAAAATCATTAACGGCATTGCCGCAGCCTACAACAGGGTGGGCAACAACCAGCAGTCACTGTACTATTTTACTGAGCTGCTGGTGCAGGCACAAAAGTTTATGG
>CAZXTW010000699.1:0-3928 GCA_964643525.1 uncultured Roseivirgaceae bacterium | reverse complement strand
CCAGAGTTTTGCTGCTGGCCGGTAATGAGGTGGCCATCGGCAATGGCATAAGCCGCAAACGGTTCAGCTACCTTAAAGGTAGTACCTTCCAGCTTTCGGGCTTCATCTTCAATGCGGTAGGGCTGTATTTTCTGGCCTACGGCCTGATCGGCAAAATCTTCTTCGCTATTGGCAAAGCCAGTCCACGTTTTACCACTTACCAATAACTGCCCGTTGCTGCCTTTGGCTTCAAGCAGCAGGGTGGTGCTGTGGCACACAGCAGCACTGGGCTTGCTGGCTTCATAAAAGCTGGCAAACAGCTGCTCAAGGGCATGGTTGCCTCTAAAGGTATACATGGGGCCTTGCCCACCTACCAGAAAAATGGCGTCATAATCGCTGGCATTTACTTCGGCCAGTGGCAGGGTGTTCTTGAGTAGGTCATTAAACCAGTCTTGCTGCATATAACCCAGGGTAACTACATCATGGGCAGCATAGCCGGATTCATCAGTAGGGTTGCTGTAGCCGTCCATCACTACCTGGCCGCCTTCAGTACTGGCCAGGGTAACGGTATAGCCCGCCTCCTGAAATACCAGCAGGGGGTGGGTTAGCTCAGCACCCCAAAAGCCAATGGGCCAGCCTGTTTGTTGTGAGGTAGCCGGGCTGCTGGCCACCATTAATATATTGCCCTTGTTGGGCATGCCATGGGCATGTGCGTATTGCTTTACTTCTGTTATTGCCATGTTTGGGTTTTTCTTGTTGGTTTGTATGGCAAATGTGCAGGCTTTACCTACCTTAGGCAATATACTTACCCATTATAGAGGTACACACTTATTAGAAAGTATACTGTAAATCAACTGGTTATGCCTGAGTTTATGTATAAAGGCAAGCTGTACTACAACCCGGTAGAGTTTGCCATGGCCCATATTGGCGGCACGTGGAAGATGCCCATTTTGTGGCGGCTGAAAGACAGGGTAATGCGCTACAGCGAGCTGAAGAAAGATATGCCCCGCATTACTGATAAGATGCTGACCACCCAGCTGCGCGAGCTGGAAGAGGAGGGGTTTATTAACCGCAAGGTGTACCCGGTGGTGCCGCCCAAGGTTGAGTATTCAATGACGGATAAAGGCCGCACCTGCGTGCCCATTATAGACACTATTAGAAATTACGGCCTTTTTTTAATGGATGATGCCGGTATTGAGCATTGATAGGCCCTATTTGTTTTAAAGGCTACCTGCCATGGTGCCATGAAAGGCGTTGGTAAGCAGGCCAATAATGCCCGTTTTGGTAAGTGGGGCAGGGTTGGCGTAGGGCTTTTGCATCATAATTTCTGCAGCACTTTCAATGTTCTGCTCCTGAAAGCCAATGGCCGCCAGGGTGGTAGGAGCCCCAGCCGCGTGGGCGGCCTGTTGCAGGGCCAAGGGTGGGTACTGGTGGCCCAGGGCCTCTTGAAAGTCAGCCTGTACCTGCTGCCCCAGCGAGGGCCATTGGTAGGCCAGTACATAAGCCTGCAATACGGCATGTACGTGTGAATGCTCCAGGTTAAATGACCCCCCCAGCACATGGGCGGCTTTGTGGTGTAATGACATTGATACTTCGCGCAGGCCCTTGCCCGCCAAAAAGCAGCCCAGCAGCAGTTGTTGGTTGGCCTGGGGCGTAAGCTGGCTGGCATGTGACAATAGCTGCAGGCCGCTCATGATTTGTTTCATACCGTATAGTGACGCAGTGTAGGTAACCGGGTTGGTATTGTGTGCATAGATGGCTTCCATGAGGTGGGCATTGGCGTTAAGGGCACTGGTGGCAGCCAGGCCTACAGGCATGCTGGCGGTAAGCTGTGGGTCATAAATTACATGCAGGGGCAGCACGCTGTTGTGGCGGCCGGTGGTTTTGCCCTGGGGGGTTGATATGCCCCAGATGTTGGTCATTTCAGAGCCGGCATAGGTGGTGGGCACAGCAATGATGGGCAGTTTGGTTTCAAGGGCCAGTGCTTTGGCCAGGCCTATGGCCGAGCCACCCCCTATGGCTACCAGTACCTGGGCCTGGCTGGCGTGTAATGCGGCCAGCGCTGTTTGTACCAGCGTTTGGGGTACATGCTGCACCACCTGGCCAAAGTGGGTTACCTTATTTTTGCCCAGCTGTTGGGCCAGCTGGTCAATATGGGGTTTTACACGGGCCTCACCAATTACAAAAGCATGTGGGTAGTTGGCCAGCAGGCTGTGTAGCTGGTTTAGCTTGCCATGGCCAAAGTGTATGTTGCTGTGCAGTGAGGTAAATACAAACTGGGTGTTGTTCATTGTGTGTGTTTCAGGGCTGTTTCAATTTTTTGAGCAAAGCCTTTGAGCACGGGCAGGTAGTTGTTTTGCATGTCACTTACGCTAACACGGCTAGAGTGCCCGCTAATGTTGAGGGCAGCCACTACCTTGCCTGCTTTGTTGTGTATGGGGGTTGCGATAGACCTGACGCCAATTTCAACTTCTTCATTGGCAATGGCCCAGCCTTGCCGGGCCACCGTAGCCAACTGGCTGGTGAATTGCTGTTTTGAAAGGGTATTTTCAGTAAAAACTTCAAATGGCATGGTATTGATTACCTCCTGGGCCTGCTCATGGGGCATACCGGCCAGCAGCACTTTGCCCATTGAGGTGGCATGGGCAGGCAGGCGGGTGCCCACTGCCAGGCCTATGGTCATGATGCGCCTGGTGTGCACCCTGGCCACATATACAATGTCGGGGCCGTCAAGCACAGACATTGAGCACGACTCGTTAAGCTGGTGGGTAAGCTCTTGCATAAAGGGCATGGCCAGCTCACGGAAGGGCAGGCCCGAGAGGTAGGCATAGCCTAATGACAATACCTTAGGCGTTAAGGCAAACCGCTTGCCATCTGTGCAGCTTAGGTAACCCAAATGCTGCAAGGTAAGCAGTATGCGGCGGGCATTGGCCCGGTTGAGGCCCACCCTTGTGGCTACTTGCGTGATGGTCATATGGTCGTTATCTAAATCAAACGCGCCAAGTATGTTCAGGCCTTTTTCAATACTTTGTACAAAATCTGTTTTTTTAATTTCTTCTGGCATGCATTAAACCCTTTCAATAATGGTGGCGTACCCCTGGCCTACACCTACGCACAAGGTACATAATGCATATTTCGCATTTTTTTCTTGTAATTCAATAGCTGCGGTTTGTAATAATCGGGCGCCAGTCATGCCAAGGGGGTGGCCAAGGGCTATAGCCCCGCCGTTTGGGTTTAGCCTGGGGTCGTCATCGGCCAGGCCCCATGAACGTGTGCAGGCCAGTGCCTGTGCGGCAAATGCTTCGTTCAGTTCAATCACGTCTATCTGGTTCAGGGTAAGGCCTGCCTTTTTCAGGGCTTTGTTGGTAGCTTCTACCGGGCCTACCCCCATAATGCGCGGCTCAACGCCCACCACCTGCGAGGCCACGATGCGTGCCATGGGTTGCAGGTTATGGCTTTGAACGGCACTGGCCGAGGCAACAAGCAGGGCCACAGCACCATCATTAAGGCCTGAGGCATTGCCTGCTGTGACTGAGCCGTGGCTTTTAAAGGCAGGCTTGAGCTTGGCCAGGCCGGCCAGGCTGCTGTCTTCACGGATAAACTCATCATGCTCAAAAATAATGGGGTCTTTTTTGCGCTGCGGTAGGGTAACCGGTACAATTTCTTTGGCCAGCCTACCAGCTGCACGGGCCTGTGCCGCTTTTTGCTGGCTCCACAGGGCAAACCGGTCCTGCTCTTCACGGCTAATGGCGTCACGGGCAACCAGGTTTTCGGCTGTTTGGCCCATGGCATCAGTACCGTACATGTCATGCATGCGGGGGTTTACAAAGCGCCAGCCAAAGCTGCTGTCATACAATTTGGCATCGCTGCCAAAGGGCACAGCCGATTTTGAAAGCACCCAAGGCCCACGGGTCATATGCTCTACCCCGCCGGCAATAAACAGGTCACC
>CAZXTW010000698.1:0-3929 GCA_964643525.1 uncultured Roseivirgaceae bacterium | reverse complement strand
CACACCAGCTATTCAGCATCAAAGAACTGGCAAAGCAATTGATGTAGATGGCAACAAAGTTCCTTACACCGATGCATTAGGGGGCTTCTTAAGCATATTTAACCTTACAGGGCACCCCTCTCTGGTTATGCCCTTGGGGCAGTCGGCCGAGGGGCTACCTATTGGAGTACAAATTGTTGGCCCCTACTGGTCAGAGCCTGAGTTATTTAAAGTAGCTGAAAAACTTGATAAGCTAATTCAGGGCTTTAAGGCGCCCAAAGGGTTTGCGCCAGCTGTAACTAAATCAACTATTTTAGTGAATGACTAAAATGTAGTTAATATAATTTAGTTGAAGCCTGTTGCTAAGTAAAGCAACAGGCTTTTATTTTTCTTCATCATAAGTACTGGCATACAGCGCCTCAAAAAACTTTTCATAATTGTTTACCGTGTTTTGAATGTTAAAAACATGTAATGCAGTGTGTTTGCCTGCGGCAATAAATTTTTCTCTTGCGGCTTCATTACCTAAAAGATAAGAAATATGCTGCGCCAGCTCCTGGTATTGATGTTCTTGAAATAGTAAACCATTCTTTTGGTGGTTTATCAGGTCAAGGTTGCCTGCCAAGGCAGTACCAATAACTGGTACGCCCATGGCCATGGCCTCTAATAACGATTGTGATAGCCCTTCCATATCAGAGGCCAGCACCTTAATAGTAAATAATGAGTAATAGTACAGTACCTCTTCGGCTGGCACCAACCCAGTAAAAATTACCCGATGTTGCACTGTAAAAGAGTCAATTACTTCCTGCAAGGCGTCGTCTACCTCAATACCCACCAACAAAACTGTTACCGGTGTTTGCAATAAGGCTACTGCCTTAAGCAATTGGTCTTGCTGCTTGCGGCGCGATACACAGCCCACCACTACCTCATCAGGGCCAATAGTATACTGCTGCTGTAACCTTTCTTTTTGCCTGGGCAAATCTGGCAGCTTGTACTTTTCTGGTGGCGTGCCATTATGAATAACAGTGATATGGTTTTCAGGCAGGCCCAGTCTTATGAGTGCCGCTTTAATAGGTTGGCTAACTGCCACAATTTTATCAGTGGTGCTTACTATAAACTTGTTAATCAAAAAGAAAGCACTTGATTTGGGCATCTGCCGCCTTGTGTGCACATTGATTACCTTAAGGTCATAAAACCATTTGGCAAAACCAGCTGTATACCTGTCTTTACCTGACTGTGGGTTAATTACCTGAATACGATGCTGGCGGACTGCATCACGGATTTGCCTGATGTTGGTACGGTCTACCTTGCTTTTAAAAGTCATTGGAAGCACCTGTACTAGCGTATTGGCCAATAGCTTAGTCAGTAAAGCTTCTTCCCGGCACCCCACAAATACGTCATGGCCTTTAGCAGCCAAACCTTTAGCCAGGTAGGCAATAGAGTTTGTGCTGCCTGCAATATCGCCCTGATGGGTTAAAAGTAATATCCTCATGTGTGTGGTTATTGGCCCGCAAATAAAAGGCTATTTACTTTGAACACAAAAGCTGGTACTCATTTTGCCCTATACTTCACAACATCATGTAGCTGCCATGTACTAATAAGTTGAGCGAATCAAGACTTTTACTTTTGGGCAACACAATAAACCATTATACTTTTAAACTTTGTTGCGTCGTTGTAGTTAAATCGCCACCACATTATAACACGGTTATGAAAACCATCAGCTTCCGTTTATTATCGTACTTTTTGTTTGCCCTGTTGCTTGCGTCATGGGCTGGTATGACCTATGCACAAACCGATTCCGTTGTAACCACACAAGGCCCCAATCATATAAGCATACCCAATACACCTTATTATATTGTACCCCCAGATGAGAATTTTGCAGTGGCAGGTCAGTTCAGTGGCTTAATAAATAGTGATGCGGATATATACATTCAATTTGCTGACCAGCCCAAAGCTTATATAGCCGTAGAAAAAAGTATACTGCCTGGCCTACAAAATGAGGGCACTGTACTGATAAACCGGCAGCTGATTTTTAATGGCCAAAAAGCCCGCTTAATTAAGAAAAAAGTTGTTAGAGAGCCTACTGTTGAAGAAATAGATGCCAGCGAAACCAAAGAGTTTTATAATTACCAATGGTTACTGGTGTTTGGCCACAAAACTAAAACAACTATGGTAACAGCAGGTTATACAGAGCTTTTTGAAAAACTGTATGCCAGCGATATTGAGCGTGCCCTTCTTGGTGTTGTGGCTGATGATGAAAAAGCCATTGACCCCATGGCCGTTTTGGCCTTCACTGTATCAGCCCAGGGCACTGACCTTCAATTTGCCACCACCCAGCTACAACGCAGTGCCCGCTTTACTATAGATGGCCAATACCCCACACAGGCCCAGGACCGCAGCCAGTTTACAGCCATTGCTGTACCAGGGGCTGTGACTGAAAACTACCAACGCCAAACCAGTATTGATAAGGTAAAAAGGGGCGATGATGAGGCCGTTACCTTAGAACAGGTAAATCAGGTAACCATTGACAGCCTTCAGGGCTATGAGGTAATAGCCTATAGCCAACAAGCCGGAAAGCCCAAAATTTTGAGATACGCTATCTTACTTTTTGATCAGGTTGAGTACTTTGTTCTGGCAGGCCTTACTGACCGGCAATATGATCAACGCATAGCTGACTTCAGAAAAATAAGCCACACCTTTACCCGTAAACGAGCCACAAACTAAAAACAGCCTACCCATACCTTTATTTGAATATTTCTAAGCCTACCGGATAAAGACTGTATAAGATAATAACGAGATAATTAATGAATATATAGGTGCAATGCTGTATTGCGTATAGCTTTACAACTAACACGCAACACAAAATAAACAGAACCGTGATGTAAATTTTTGAATGCTACAGCAGCAATGACTCTAAGAATGTAAAGGATATTCTTTATTTTTATTGATTGTTATAATTATCGTAATGGCACCTACCAAGGTGTTTCATAGGATAGAACTAGTGGTTAAGATGAATTGTTAACGCAACAGCTTTCTGTGGTATTTCATGATACAAATACATAACACGTATTATTCTTGTATGTGTCTTTTTCCATCAGTAGGCCTTTATCATCCTGGTTAAATTGATCTTACGCCAACTAGTAAAATACTGCAATGATCTTTATTGCTAATTAGTTAACTGATAAAGAGTAAACTACATGAGCAAGTTGAATCACTGGTGCGCCAAGTGGCTTGTGTGCCTTATTGCCAGTGTGGCGCTTACAGTAAACTTGTATGGGCAGGTTACCGTTGTGGTTGACCGCATCCCAGGTGCTACACCTGCTGAAGATACAATATTTGTGGCGGGCGATTTTAACGACTGGAACCCCCACGACCCTGACTATATGCTGCACAAGCAAATAGATGGCACTTATAAAATTGAGTTGCCCACCAGCGGCACCGGCTTTGAGTTTAAGTTTACACGTGGCGCCTGGCTAAGGGTAGAAAGTGATAAAAACAACGAGCCCCGCCCCAACCGCAGTTATACCTCTATAAAGCCAGTAACCATTTATTTGCAAATAGACAACTGGCAAGACCTTGGCGGTGCAAAACCCATTAGCTTACTCTCTTTTTTGCTCTTTGCAGCCGCCCTGCAGGGTGTACTGCTTTTAGTACTGCTAAACAGACTTAAATTAAAAAATAAGCCCCTGCTTCAGTACCTTAATTGTTGTTTGGCTGTGGTATGCCTGGCCCTTTTTGGCCGGGTACTATACGAGCAGGTCACGCCCATATTACAAAGTAATATAGGCCTGCTGGCAGATGTGCTTGTGTTTTTATTCGCCCCCATTTGCCTGATATACCTCCAGGCCCAATTGAGCAAAGCCTATCATTTTAAACCAAAGCAGCTTACCATGTTTGTACCAGCTGCATTAATGCTGGTAGCTACGGTACTGAAAATGGTAAATATCAATTAC
>CAZXTW010000697.1:0-3932 GCA_964643525.1 uncultured Roseivirgaceae bacterium | reverse complement strand
CCCACCATAGCAAAGAGGCCCTGGCTCAAAGTGAAGCCCTGTTCAGGGGCATTTATGAGCACAGCCCGGTGGGTATTGCTTATTTGGTGCGCGAGCAACCCAATGATGATATTCATACCATAGCCAATTGCAACCAGCAGTTTTGTGGTATGCTGGGCTATACCGAAGAAGAGGTGAAGCGCATGAGCATCAGAACCATTACACACCCTGATGACCTGCCCGATGATTTTGCCGCCAACAGAAAGGTGCATTACGACCCTGATAAAAAGTACTACCACCGAAAAAAGCGCATGGTGCACAAGGCCGGGCATACGGTGTATGTGGCCGCTGCGGTGGCCATGATCAGAGACAACACCGGGGCTGTGAAGTTTGAAATTGTGATGATTGATGACATTACTGAAGAGCAAAAGGCCCTGCAACAGTTAAAGGAAGCCCAGGCACAACTGATACAGGCCGATAAAATGGCTTCGCTGGGCCAGTTAACCGCCGGCATTGCCCATGAGATTAACAACCCGGTTAATTTTATTTCGGCCGGCATTACCGGGCTTGATAAAAACCTGCAGGTGTTTCTGGATATTAACCAGGCCTATGAAAAGCTGGACCCCAGCCAGGATATAAGCACCCAGCTTGAAGCCATTGAAGCAGTAAAGCAGGCGTATGATTACCCCGAGGTAAAGACTGATATTGACGAGATGATACAGGCCATTAGCGAAGGGGCCCACCGGGCGGCTACTATTGTAAAGGGGCTGCAAACTTTTACTTATAATGCCGATGCCAAGTTTGTAAATGACAGCATACACCAGGGGCTTGACAGTACCCTGCTGCTGCTAAGCAATAAAATTAAAAACGGCATAACCGTGCATAAGCATTACGAGGCCAGCCATGGGTATATTGACTGCCTGCCAGGGCAGCTGAACCAGGTGTTTATGAATATTATTACCAATGCCATACAGGCCGTGGCCCAGGTGCCCGGCCCTGTGGTTGATATTACCACACAGTCAGATACAGACACCATTACTATTGCCATTACAGATAACGGCCCCGGCATACCAGAAGCCGACCAGACCCGTATTTTTGAGCCCTTTTATACTACAAAGCCAGTGGGCCAGGGCACCGGCCTGGGGCTGGCCATTACTTATAAAATTATTGAACGGCACCAGGGCCATATTGCGGTAAGCAGCAGGCCCGGCCACACAACGTTTACCATTACTTTACCCCTAAACCAGCCCAGTGACCAGCCCACTGCGGCAGCCCCTTATGAAGCACCCTGACAAACGTTATACGCTGTTGTATATTGACGATGAGCCCTCAAACCTGAAGGCTTTTAAGGCTGTGTTTAAGTGGCATTACCATATATACCTGGCCGGCAGCGGCAAAGAGGCACTAGCCCTGCTGAACCAGCATGATATACACCTGATTATTGCCGACCAGCGCATGCCCGAAATGACGGGCTTTGAGTTTTTTAAGGCCATTCTTGACACCCACCCTGAGCCCCTGCGCATTATTTTAACGGGTTACTCTGATATGGAGCTGCTTATTAAAGCCATTAATGAGTGTGGTATTTACCAGTTCATTACCAAGCCGTGGAATGAAGAAGAGATGCGCTATATGCTTGACAAGGCCCTGGAAACGTACCAGCTGCGCAAAGACAATAAGGCCCTGATAGAAGATTTGAAGCGGGCCAATGAAAAGCTGCAAGAGCAAAACTATTACCTGAAAGAAGAGATACAGCTTGAGCACGACTTTAACAATATTATTACCCAAAGCAAAAAGTTTAACGCCCTGTTGCGCAAGGTAGAGCAGGTGGCCAACGCCAAAACCAGTGTACTGATTACGGGCGAGTCTGGCACGGGCAAAGAGCTGCTGGCGCGTGCCATACATAATATAAGCAACCGCAGCCAGCAGCCCATGGTGAAGGTGAACTGTGCAGCCCTGCCCGATGAGCTGATTGAAAGCGAGCTGTTTGGCCATGAAAAGGGGGCCTTCACCGGGGCCCATGCCGCCAGAAAAGGGCGCTTTGAACTGGCCCATAAAGGCACCCTGTTTTTAGATGAGGTGGGCGAAATGCCCATGGCCCTGCAGGCCAAGCTGCTGCGGGTAATTCAGGAAGGTGAGTTTGAGCGGCTGGGCAGTGAAAAAACGCTGAAGGTAGATGTGCGGCTGATTGCAGCCACCAACCGCAACCTGCAGGAAGCTATTGACGCTGGCACTTTTAGGGAAGACCTGTTTTACCGCCTGAACGTTTTCCCGATACAGGTGCCCCCCCTGCGCGAACGCAAGGAAGACATACCCCTGCTGGTAAAGTATTTTTTGCAGAAGTACGAACCCATAGTGGGCAGGCGCATTACCAGTGTAGCCACCCAGGTAATGGAAAAGCTGATGCGCTACCACTGGCCAGGCAATATACGCGAGCTTGAAAATGTGGTTGAGCGCAGCATGATTATTAGCCAGGGCACGGCGTTAGAGGTGAGCGACTGGGCCAGCCTGACGCCACCCAGCAGCGGCAAAGGCATTGTACCGCTTGAAGAGGCCGAGCGGCAGCATATTACCAAAGCCCTGGAGGCCTGCTACTGGAAGGTAAGCGGTAAGGGTGGCGCGGCCGAGCTGTTGCAAATTAATGCCAAAACCTTATTTTCACGCATGGAAAAGCTGGGCATACAACGCCAGCAAACTGGCTGATATTTCAGAAGCTTTCTGATATATCAGAAGCACAGGCAAGCCTCCACCCTACCCCAAAGCACATAACCCACTATAAACCAGCCACTTGATTAAACTGGCACTGTGTTTGGCTATATACTATATGTAATAGCCAATTGATACACCCTATGCCGCCAGAACTTTTGCCTGCCAACCACTTACCAGACCACTTTAAGCAGTACCTAACTGCCCAGCAGCTGGCCATGGTTGAATTCAAAGCCGAGTGGAGCGGTGGTAGCCACCTGCTGAGCCCCATTGTTAAAAAGCTGGCCAGCACCTACCAGAACGAGCTGCTGTATATTAGCCTTGATGCTGACCAGCACCAGGCCCTGACGCATTGGTATGGCATTGAGCAGTTCCCTACGTTGCTGCTGCTGCAACATGGCCAGGTGGCCGACCAGATTACCGGCATCCACAGTGAAGCGGCTATTGCCCAACGCATAAACCAGCTGATTACCCCAAAGAATAATCATTAAAACAAGCACCATGAACCTTCTTGAACAGAGTAAGTTGCAATTACAATGTAGCCCGCTTTTCAAAAACCTGTCGGCGGTTGAGCTCACCTTTTTAACTGATAACCTGAAGTATTGTACCTACCGCAAAGGCAATGACATCCGCATTGCCTATGATGCTACCCAGTACCTGTACTTTATAATTTCAGGCAAGGTAAAGCTTTGTGAAATTGATGAAAGTGGCGAGCAGCTGTGCAAGGAGGTGCTGTATGCCCATGATTTTTTTGGAGAGTTGGCCACTAATGGCGAAGCACCCTCGTTTGAGTATGCCGAGGCAATTTCAGATACAGTGCTGCTTTGTAAAATACCCATGGTGGTGGTAAAAGATATTATGCGCACCAACCCCAACTTTTCATTTGAGTTTACCCGTGGGGTTTGGCAGCGCTACCGCAATATTGAAAAGCGCTTTATGAATGTGGCCTGCCTGAAAGATGTGAAAACACGGCTGATTTACTTTTTTAGAGACTGGGCCGGCCGTGAGGGCAAACACCACGGCAACACCGTTAAAATTGAAAACTACCTGACCCACAAAGAAATTGCCAACCTGATTGGCTGCACCAGGGTAACGGTAACCACTATTTTAAATGAACTGCGCACGGCGGGCAACATCAATTACTCTAAGCAACATATTGAAATTACTGATATGAAAAAGTTTATGGCTGCTTAGCTGGGCACGCTATGTAGCATGATAAGGTATGCCAAGCTATATGAAAGTACTTTTGT
>CAZXTW010000696.1:2979-3936 GCA_964643525.1 uncultured Roseivirgaceae bacterium | reverse complement strand
GTAGCTGGGTAAGGTACTGGCTGGCTTTGGCTGGTTGCTGTTGCAGTAAATGTAGCTGGGCCAGATGGCACAAAGTGGGTTGCAACAACTCAACATGGGCTTTTTTGTTGGCACTCAAGGCTTTCTGCAAATAGGTATTGGCCAGCCCATACTCTTCTGCATAGGTCATGGCTTTACCCATATGGTTGTAGCTGGCAATAATACCGGCCGTATCGTGCAGGTGCTCATAGCCATAAAGCGACTTCAAAAAATAATCGCCAGCGCTGTGGTAGCTGCCAATTTGCATATAGGCAAGCCCCAGGTGCTGGTAGGCCAGGCTGCGCTGTGGTATGGTGGGTTGGTTTTCAAGGGCATCTAACAGCAGCTGCACGGCTTCAGGCACTTGATTAAGCTGTATGGCATAACGGCCTGCCTCAATAGCTGCTGTAACTTGTTGTGGCTTTAAGCGGTGGGCTGTGGCTAAATCAAGGGCCTGGCGAGCGGCCTCATAGGCGGCCTCTGGCGCTTGGTTTTCTGCATAAGCCAACTGTGCTGCCACCTTACTTTCAACGGTGTCAGTTGCATCGCCAACCACAGTACATGCATAAACCAGCGCGAATATGGGTAAATATAACCAGCGTAAAACTATGCGCATGCCCCCTTCTTTAACCTTTTAATCAAAGTTACTTAAATACTATGTTATATTTAGGTAATTTGTTATTAAAAAACAAGGTGCAAAGTACAATCACACCAACCAGTAGATGAAGCTAAGGCAAAGAATATTCTAAAATTCACACAGCAGCCAGCAATAATACCATTAGCAATGTGCTATTCACAAAATAGGCGCGAGCATAGTACAATTTTCATAAGTGCGTGACTTCCCCGCTTTTTTAGGCATGAAAACAAATAACCGCACACCTGATTTCACTCAGATGTGCGGTTACAATACCAAACAATATCAACTGGTTAATTTGGCAA
>CAZXTW010000696.1:0-2969 GCA_964643525.1 uncultured Roseivirgaceae bacterium | reverse complement strand
TTAAGCTTCAGGCTAGTGCATTCTGTCACCACGGGGGGTAAGGCCTTTCATAATCTCAGCCTCGGCGGCCAGTATCTCCTTCCACCGGGCCCACACGCGTGCTTCGGGCAGGTACTGCTTGGCCAGGTGAATAAAGTTTTTGTAGTGCCCTGCCTCAGACACCATCAACTCATAATAAAAAGTGCTCAGCTCTTTATCTTCAATATTTTCTGACAATACCTTAAACCGCTCGCAACTGCGCGCCTCAATCAGGGCATTAAACAGCAGCTTTTCTACCAGCTGTTCGTCACGGCTACCGCCCTTTTTCTGTACCCCTGCCAGGGCCGCCACATACGCGTCTTTGCGCTGCCGCCCCAGGGCAATGCCCCGCTTGCGCATCTGTTCCAGCACCCGCTCAAAATGGGCCCACTCTTCGGCCACCACGGGCGTTAACATATCTACCAGTGCCTCTTTATCAGGGTACTGCACAATTAACGATATGCACGACGAGGCTGCCTTTTGCTCGCAATAGGCATGGTCAATCAAAATCTCATCCAGCTGCTTTTCGGCCACATTGGCCCAACGGGGGTCGGTAGGCAGCTCTAAACCAAGCATTTCGGCCATGATCCTAACTAATTAATAGTGAATAATTAATAATTAATAATTAATAATGCAATTGACTGCTGAGCGCACTGGTCTTATACTACGTATTAAAGATTTATTTAAGCAAATCCTCCACCATTGAAGGGGGTAAGGGGGATGTTTACACTCCTGAAGACAACAAATAAACATGAAACGTTCAATCGTTCCAAACACGCAGGCTATGTAAGTCAAATTAATCAAAAAACAACCAGCGGATGCCTACATCAAGGGTACGTGGCTGGCCAATATAAAAAGGCGTAATGATATACCCATCGGCCTGCAGGCCCTGCAACAGGTTGGTCATCTTCACAAACACCAAAGCCTTATTAATTTTCAGGTTGGCAAAAAAATCGGCTACCACATAATTGGGCACCTCAAAAGCATCCTGCAAATAAAACTGCTGCACCACGGGGTCGTAGGCCAATGGCACATAGTCTGACTTCCAGTGCAGGTCAAAGCCTATCTGGGTTTCTAAATTGCCACCAAACACCAAATTCTTATAATACAGCTGGGCATTGGCAAAAATGTCTGGTATGCGGTATACATCGGCGGCATCACCACTAACAGAAGTAAACGTAACATCAGCACTGAAATTAAACAGCCTGCCCAGCGGTATATTGGTTTCTAACCCGGCCGAAAGTACCTGGGCCGAACCGGCAAACTGCTCAGGCACCGCCTGCCGGTTAAAATACACAGGGTCAGTAATATTATCTATGCCCACCTTGGGTGCAACCCGCACCTCGCCAAACTTCAGGTTCAGCCGGGCGTCAAGCTCATCATGATTTACATCAGTAAACGCATTGTGCCACTCGTCATGGTTGCCAAAATAATCTTGCCGCATCAGGGCCGGGCGGTACACTGTGCGCTTTACGCGGGCCTCCAGCAGCTTATGCTGCAACGTACCACCTGCCTTGTACTGGCCACCCTGCAAATACTCACCAAACAAATGCAGCTGCCCTACCTTGCCGGGGGTAAATCTCAGGTTAAAACCGCCATAATTTTCAGTAACGGGGCCCACCACTGGCAAATACCGGTGCACAAACTTAACCTCACGGCGTTTATAATACATATCATACGCAATGCTGCCTATATCACCCTTAATGCCCACATGGTTTTGAAAATACCGGTAGCGGGTCATATCCGTCGTACTATCGTCTGTAATTAAAACCTGGTCAAAAAACTCATCTTCCTGCTGTAATGACAGGTTCTCAAACTCATTCTGTTGCTTGTAGCGGTCAAGGGCATGGTACAACGTCATGTACTTATTCAGGCTGTACTGGTGGTACAGGTGTATGGCCTGGCGCAGGTCTATACTGTTCGATTCAGTAAGCCATATACGGGCATCTTCATCAAACAGCAGCGCAAACTCACTGGTATCTAACGAATGTATAATACCACCTGATTCTGATACCGAGTGGCGCATTCTGTTGGCATGAAACAATAATTGGTACGACGAGTCGGGCCGCATATACCGCACAAAAAAGTTATAAGTAGTATTCTCCACATTGCGGTCTCCGCGCGAGCGGTCGGCCCCCACCTGCTTATCTACCGCCATCGTTTCAAAATTAAAGCCCACATTCCAGTAAGGGTTAATATTACGGGCAAAATTAACCCCCACAGTACTGCGGCCATTGCCACCAAAATTAATCAGCAGCTTGGTATAGGGTGACTTTGTCTGGTAGTACTTAAAATTGGCAGGGGTAGTCCAGTACAGGTTATAGGCATCAAACCCACTGCGCAGGCCGGTTACCTCAGGGGCATTGGCCCACAAATGGTGTTTGGCCGTGCCCACATTGCCCAGATCCTGGTAGCGGTTGCCCGCCATTTGGTTGTACGTAAAACGGTGCTGGTTAAGCACCGAAGTATCAATGGGCTGGTACTGCCCGTTGTACAGCCATACAGATTCACCTGTGGTATACAGCGTAGTGGCAGGCCCGTAAACCTGCTTGGTAGAATCATCCAGAATTTGCGCTTTGCCTGTATGCAGCAGGCCAATCACAATGCCAATGGCAATAAAAAGTCCTCTTCTCAAAATCACGGCCCAAAATTACACTTTACATTCATTTTTTAACGCCCTGCGCAACGATTTCGCAAATGGTACTGTCAAAATCTTTGCCACCTTTTAAAAAAAAGAGGGCTATGGGCAAATAAAAGCCATCAACACCCGGCCATGCCCCGGCATACTGGGCCTGGCGCAGGCGCATACTGTCTTTTTCTGTAGTCAACACCACTGCCCCTGCCTTGCGGGCGGCGGCGGCCACCTGCTGCACCTCCTGCAGGCTAAACCGGTGGTGATCGGCATACTTAAAATGCTGCACCACCTCATACTGGCTGCGGGCATAGGCCTC
>CAZXTW010000695.1:0-3937 GCA_964643525.1 uncultured Roseivirgaceae bacterium | reverse complement strand
ACCATACAGCTGTTTAAAACTACCCCTATTACGCATTCAGGCTCTACCACCACAGTAGCTACCAACCTGGTAACCAGTGCCAACGTAAGCGGCTACCAGCAGGTAACTGATGTGCGCGAAAGCGGCAATTACCGCTATGCCATTATACCGCCCAGCCAGCAGCCTTTTGCTACGTTTAATGATTTTGACGGCTCGCCCGTGCCCAGCATGGCGGTGCGCATTTTACCCAACCGTGACTATACCGAGTATTACCAGGTTGATGGCCAGGGTGCCGTAGTGCGCGATGCCGAAGGCGTGCCCGTGGCCAATGATACACTCACCTTTCAGGTCATTTTTGAAGAGGTGTTTCACAATTACTACCTGCTGTATATTGTGATGAGTGCCAGCAAGCATGTAAACGCCCCCTTGAACAACCTGGCCCACTGGAACACCCCCTATATGGCCCGCCTGTTGAAGGAGCGGATGGACGCAGCCAATTTTGGCCTGTATATGTATATGCCCCGCACGCGTGACCTGAGCGACACCCGCCGGGAGCTGGTGTTTGCCTGGTGCAATAAAATCATTAACAACGGCCCCGAGCAACCGGCCAGCTAGTTTACTATTACCACTTACAGAACTTACTAAAACCATGAACTACAAAAGTATATTATATTTAATGGTGCTGGGTGCCGGTCTGGTGCTGGCCAGTTGCGATGGCGGCAACAAGCCGGGCAAAGGCGGCCAGGGCGTTGAACCTGACCCTGTGCAACTGCCCGAAGCCCAGCAGCTAGACAGTATTCCGTATAACATCATTCTGGCCAACCCCGTGCAGGCGCAGCTGGGCCTGCACTCATATGCCTATGCCACCCACCAGGGCAAATGGCTGCTGGTGGGCGGCCGCACCAATGGCTTCCACCGCACCAGCACGCCGGCCAGCACCTTCCCCAGTGCCACCGCCAACGACTCGCTGCGGGTGCTTAACCCCAGCACCGGCCAGGTGCTGAGTGCCCCCGTGCCTGAAAGCATGCGCTGGCGCTTAAGTGTAACCAACCTGCAGTTTTACCAGGAGGCGGGCATCCTCTTTCTGGTGGGCGGCTATGGCAGCACCTGTGAAGCAGATTATGATACGTGCTACCAGACCTTCCCCTACCTGACGGCCATTAAGGTGCCACCACTGATTGCCGCCATTGAAAGCCAGCAGTACGACCAGATTGAGCAAAATATTGTTTCAATTGAAGATGAAGCCTTTCGTGTAACGGGCGGCTTTATGAAGAAGCTGGGCGATTATTATTACCTGGTGTTTGGGCAAGATTATTTTACTAAGTACCAGCCCGGCGTTAGCGGCCGCTATACCAATGCAGTGAGCCGCTTTAAGATTAGCTTTGACGGCACCAACCTGGGCATATCTGACTACAGCGTGGTGCAAGATACCGCCCGTGGCGATTCTTCGCAGTACCACCGCCGCGACCTGAGCGTGGTGAGCAGCATTTTGCCCGGCCAAAAGCCCGGCATTACCGTTTATGGCGGTGTGTTTACCCCGCAAGACCTGGCCTGGCAACACCCCGTGTATATTAGTGATGAAAACGACGGCGGCTTTAATGTAACTGTCGATACTGATTTTACCCAGTACTGGAACCTGTACGAGTGCGCCCACGTGCTGCTGTACGACCCCACCGTGCAGGGCATGTACACCACCCTGCTGGGCGGCATTACGTACAAGCGCTACGGCGAAGACAATGAAGTGATTGAAGACCCCCAGCTGCCCTGGAGCCGCACCATCAGCACCGTTGTGCTTGACGGCACCGGCCACAGTTTTGAGCAACCCCAGGGCCCCGATGTAGCCCTGAGCATGCCCGGTTTTATGGGGGCCAACGGCTTTTTTGAGCCCAACGAAGGCGTAGCCCTGTACGATGCCCACGATATTATTGACTACAGCCAATTGCAGGGCGATTCTGTGGTGCTGGGCAAATTCTACGGCGGCATTAAAACCAGCTCTATCCAGGTCATTAACCGAGGCTCATCTGTAGCCTCTGATATGATTTATGATGTGGTGCTCGTGAAAAAACGGTAGATAGTTAGGAGTTATGAATTATGAGTTATGAGTGTTGAGGAGTTATGAGTGTTGAGGAGTTATGAGGGTTGAGGAATTATGAGTTATGAATTATGATTTATGACTGTATACAACGCTGCTTTGGGTAACTGAGGCAGTGCTTTGATGAGGAATTATGAGGGTTGAGGAGTTATGAGTGATGAATTATGATTTATGACTGTATAGAGGGCTGCTTTGGGTAACTGAGGCAGCGCTTTGTTGAGGAATTATAATTTATGATTGTATAGAGGGCTGCTTTGGGTAACTGAGGCGGCTCTTTTTTGTATCAGGTTTTGTATTAGCGGTATATTTATAGGTGAAGTTTATCGTTAACTATACAGATATTTGTGGTTATGGTTAGCCATCAGGTTTTACGTATTCAATTCCGCCACTGCACAGCCTGCCTGGTTGTGGCAGCCTTGCTGCTGTTGGCCCTGGCCCCTACTGCTTCATTTGCACAAAAACGCAAACAGAACAGGCAGCAGGCAAAGGCCATCATTAGCCAGTACATCAGTGCCTGCAACGCCCAGGCCCTGATAGAAGGCAACATACAGCATTATGTTGATGCCTTTGAGGTGAAAACCTACGAATACCGCATGCAAAATGCCAACCGCATGTCGCTCATCAAAACCGTCATGGCCTATGAGTTTGTTGAGTTTCCGCACAACAAACTGACTTTCAAGGTTGAAACTGAAGAAGATGCAGGCCCCACCCTGGTGCTGGCCACCGCCAATAAGCGCCTTGAAAACTGGGCAGGCGTGAAGCACCCCCAGCGTGAAGCCATAGTGGTTACTACCATGCTGCAAACGGTGCGTGACGCATTTAAGCAGTTTGGCCACCACACCCTGCTGTTTTATGAAGTGCTGCATGCCGCCGAGGCACCCGAATATATGGGCAAAGATACTTCGGGCGTGTATGATGTGGTGGCAGTTACAGGCATCAGAACCACCAACACCCACCAGGTGCTGTTTTACTTTAATGAGCAGTCGCACTTGCTTGAGCGGGTGCAGTATTTAGACAAAGTGACCCGACTCTCCAACTACCAGCCCGTGCCCAACGGCCATGAGCAAATCCTGATGCCCTTTACCAGAGTAGATGAAACCGCCAATGATAGGGTCATCAGTGAAGCCAAAGGCATTTACCTCAATCGCCCCTTCCCCATCGAATTCTTTCACCGCCCCCCGCAAGACGACAACCTCGCACAAAACCTGCTGCATTTTCTTGACACGTTGGAGTAGCTTCTGGAAGTTAGAGTTTAGATTTTAGAAGGCAGAAGTTAGAATTTTGAAGATAGAAATTGGATTTTAGAGGTTAGAATTCAGAGGCCAGCCAAAGGGTTGAAGCCCTACTTAGCTACATAGCATCCTTATCCATTCAAAACGCTCCGGCTAATGGAAATTGAGCCAACAACTGTTTGGTTGCGTTAGTAATCCATCACCTAATTAAATGTTTACCCTCATCAAACCTATTCAGGGATGGTTAATGGTCGTATTATCAATTCTCAATTTTCCATTATCAATTCAAATGAGACTATGTATAGACTACGCTTGAGACTATGTATACTCTACGACCGAGACTATGTATAGACTACGGCCGAGACTATGTATAGACTACGACCGAGACTATATATACACTACGACCGAGACTATGTATAGACTACGCCTGAGACTATATATACACTACGACCGAGACTATATATACACTACGACCGAGACTATATATACACTACGGCCAAGACTATGTATAGACTACGACCGAGACTATATTTACACTACGACTGAGACTATATATAGACTACGCCTGAGACTATGTATAGACTACGCCTGAGACTATGTATAGACTACGCCTGAGACTATGTATAGACTACGC
>CAZXTW010000694.1:0-3938 GCA_964643525.1 uncultured Roseivirgaceae bacterium | reverse complement strand
CATTACAGGCACCCTGGCCAGCAGCGGCAGCCAGGTGGCCGGCAATACCATTACCTGGGCAGTAAACAGCAGCACCCCCGGCCTGGTGTATGACTTTAATTTTGGCGATGGCACCGCCCCCGTAACCACCACCACCCCCAGCGTGCCCCACAGCTATGCCACCACCGGCAACTACACGGCCACCGTTACCCTGCGCAAAGCCGGCTTTACCCCCACCACCCTTAGCCAGGGCATTACCATATTCGGTGCCCCCTTTAGCGGCACAGTATGCGTCAATGGCCCCATACAGACTGACATTAACAACGCCGCCGCGGTGGTGTGGGGCAGCTGCGCCAGCCAAACCAGCCACACCTCGGCCACCTTCAAGCTCATACCCAACCTTACCCTGGGCACTGACATGTGCCCCCTGAGCACCATTACCTGGCAGTACCGGGTGGGCAGCAGCCCCTTCCAGAACATGGGGGCCACCGGCGCCATCAGCGCCCCATTTGACCTTGACGCCAACACCGGCACCGCCACCAGCACCACCGTGCAGGTGCGTGCCAGCATTACCGATGCCTGCGGCAACAGTACCTTTATTAACATGGCCAACCCCAACAGCATTGCCGTGACCCGCAGCGGCACAGGCCAGTAATATTTTTTAACCCTGGTTTAACCTGTAACACCACCAACATGTACTGCACATTCAAACATATAGCCCATACCATGGCCCTTTTACTGGCCACACTGGCCACAACAGGCACCGCCCTGGCCAGCGGCCCGTTTCTGTATGATACCATTGGCACCACCACAGCCACCGTACAGTGGCCCGGCGGCTTTGCCCCCGGCAGCAGTTATGACGGCTACATGCTGCTGGCCAAAGCCAATGACACCACCATCAATGAATTCCCCCTGCAAACCGTTGGCTACAGCAGCTTTTCGGCCAACTTCAGCCAGGCACCCGCCCTCAGCACCGGCTCGGCCGTGCGCCTGCTCAGCATTGGCCCGGCTGACAGCATAGCCATAACCGGCCTTACCCACAGCACCACCTACGCCCTGGCCGTTGTACCCTTTGCCAAAACCAGCAGCGGCAATGACACCACCTGGTATGCCAGCAATGCCCTGTTTGGCCACTTTACCACACTGGCACAGCCCTGCAACACACTGCCCGCCCAGCCCGGCGGCCTCACCCTGCTTTCAGTCAATGGTGACAGCCTGCTGCTGCAATGGCAGCCCACCACCGCCAGCGGTTACCTGGTGCTGGCCCGCAAAGACCTGCCCATACACAACGGCTTTTTGCCGCAAGACAGTGCCGTTTATGACACCCTGGCCAACGCCAATTACAGCCTGGCCGGTACCCTGGGGCCCAACCGCCTGCTCTATGCCGGGGCTGATACCGCCCTTTACCTCAGCGGCATTGACAACACCGCCCCCCATTACTTTGCCGTTATTCCCTACAGCCACTGCGGGGGCACCGCCGCCTACTACAACCGCACCGCCTACCCCAGCATTAGCCTGGCCGATGCCAACGCCCTGCTTACCCCCACGGTGGCCGCCACCAACGTGCAGTTTACCAACGTAACTGAAACCAGCATGGACGTAAGCTGGCTGCCCGGTAACGGCGAGGCACGCCTCGTGATTGCCCGCCAGGGCCTGCCCGTTAACGCCAACAACCTGCCCCAGAACGACTTTAGCTACCCCGCCAACACCTTTTTTGGCACGCCCGGCACCGCCCTGCCCAACCAGCACTATGTGGTGTACAACGGGGCCGGCAGCACCTTTACCCTCAACGGCCTTACCCCCGGCACTGAATACCACCTGGCAATTGTTGAGTACAACACCTTTGCCGGCTACACCGCCTATGCCACCGCCGGCTATACCCAAAGCACTGAAATTACCGCCCAGTATGACCTGCACCTCAACTGGGTACGCAGCACCGCCTATGATGAAAATGAGGCCCCCGTGGCCGATAGCAAAGCCTTTTTTGACCGCACCGGCCGCCCCCTGCAACAGCAAACCTACCAGTTTAGCAACCGCACCACCCTGGCCACACAAACCCTGCAGGATTTTAAGGGGCGCGACGTATTGCAGGCACTGCCCGCCCCCATACTGAGCAACGGCTTTGCCTACCAGCCTGCCTTTTTAAACAGCGAAGGCGGTGGCGCTGAACCTGCCCCCTATGCCGCCAAACATTTTGACCTGCCCAACAGCCACCCCGCCACCAGCGGCCAGGTAAACAACCCCGCCCCCGTGGGCAATGCCATTGAGGGCACCCTGGGCTGGTACTACAGCCCAAACAACACCTGGGAGGCCCGCGTGCCTGAAGCCCGGCAACCCTATACCCGCATAGAATACTATACTGACGGCAGCGGGCAGGTAAAACGCCAGGCAGGCCCCGGCAACGCCCACCGCATGGGCAGCGGCCATGAAACACTCAGCGGCACCTTTCCCATAGCCAACCAACTACACCTCTACTGCTCGTTGTATACCCAGGCCTTCCCCACCCTGCCCAAGCCCAACATCAAAGGGCAGGCCACCCAGCAGGTGGTGTTTGACGCCAACGGCCGCCCCGCAGTGACTATAGCCGACCGTGAGGGTGAAGCCCTCATGGCAGCACTGCCCGGCAATGTGTGGACGGCCCACAATACCAAAACCATTGACAGTGCCCAGTATATTGATTTTTACCTGCTGGCTGATGGTACGGTACAGCTTACCGGCGGCAGCAGCTTTGTGCTGGTTAACCGGGCCAGTGATGACACCCTGGCCGCCCCCGGCACCGCACCGGCACTGGCCAAGGGCATGTACCGCCTCACCAACACCGGCCCCGCCCCCATTACCCTGGCCTGGGCCAACAGCTTTGGGGCCATTAGCCTCAGTTATTACGACGCCCTGGGCCGCCTGGCCGTGAGCGTAAGCCCCAACGGCGTGAACCAGTACCTGCACCAGGGCGTGGCCTGGGCACAGGTTGATAAAACCACCAACCGCTACAACTTCAGGGGTGAGCTGGTGCAGGTAACCGAGCCCGATGCGGGCACCACCACCTTTATTTACCGGCACGACGGCAGCCTGCGTTTTAGCCAAACCAGCCTGCAGGCACAAAGCGGCCACTACAGCTTTACCCGCTACGACGCCAGCCACCGCCCCATAGTGTCGGGCCAGTTTTTGCCTGATACTGCTGCGGGCGGCCTGCCTTATGCCCAGCTGCAAAACAACGCCGCCGTGCTGAATGCCACCGGCTACCAAAGCCCCCTGGGCACCGGCACCACCACCGACGCACAGTATACGTATTATGACACGCCCGATACGGCCACCGTTACCCTGTTTGGTAAAACCCAGCAGTACACCGCCGGGGCCGTGACCAGCACCACCAACAGCCACACCACCACCTGGTACGGGTATAACGAGCTGGGGCAGCTCACCTGGCTGGGCCGGCAGGTGCACGGTATGGGCGGCGGCCGCACCTTTTTGGTTGAGTATACTTATGACTTTCTGGGCAACACCACACAGGTGGCCTACCAGCCCGGCCAGCAGTCGGCAACTGGGGCCTTTTACCACCATTACACCTATGATGCTGACCAGCGCCTTACTGAAGTACACACCAGCACCAACGGCACTGATTTAACCCTGCAGGCCCGCTACTATTATTACCTGCACGGCCCCCTGAAGCGCGTAGAGCTGGCCGATAGCCTGCAGGGCATGGACTATACGTATACCGTGCAGGGCTGGCTCAAGGCCATGAATCATGCAGACCCCGCACATGACCCTGGCGATGACGGGGCCGGCAACGGCTTTAGGCCATCGATTTGACGTGGCGGACGTTTGTTCTGTTCGGCTTGAGTGAGTGCTTGTTGCAATGCCTTTATCACGCCAGGCAGATCATCAGTGCTGAGCGTGACACGATCTTTTACCCATTCGCCTTCTTTGTTGATCAGACCGTACTTATCATCATATTGAACCAC
>CAZXTW010000693.1:0-3944 GCA_964643525.1 uncultured Roseivirgaceae bacterium | reverse complement strand
CCAATACCTGCCAGCATAATTGGGAAGGTGTATGTAATGCCATAGTTGGCCGTCCATTGTGACAGGCCTGCTACTGCCAGACCAGAACCACGAATCTGGTTGGGGAACATCTCGCCCAGCATTACCCACATCACCGGGCCCCATGAAAAGTTAAACAGAAACACATAGGTGTTGGCAGCAATCAATGCCAACAGGCCCATTGAGTCGCTTAATTCAATTGTTTTGTTATCAATATAAGTGCCGGTGCTAAAGGCCACTGCTACAAGGGCCAGGGCAATGGTCATGCCAATTGACCCAATAACCAATATAGGTTTACGGCCAATGCGGTCAACCAGTAACAGCGATAAAATTACTGCTGCCACGCTTATTCCGCCAGAAACTACGTTAATCAACAGGGCATCTGCCTCACCAAAGCCTACTGCCTGCCATAGCACGCTGCCGTAGTAAAACACCACATTAATACCTACCAGCTGCTGCAAGGCCGCCAGCACAATACCTACCCACACAATAGGGCGGATACGTTTTTTGTGTTTGTCATACAGGTCTCTAAGGCTGGGCTGGTGGTGGTCACCGGCCATAGAAGCATTGATTTCATCTACCTTTTGCTGAGCTGAGTCAGCACCGTATAGCTTGCCCAGTACCGTTCTGGCCTTATCAACCTTTTGCTTGGCCATGAGAAAGCGCGGTGTTTCAGGAATAAACATGAGTGAAATCAGGAAAATAGTGGCCGGTAAAATCTCTACCCAGAACATCCACTGCCAGGTATCAAAGCCCCCCCAGAAGGGCTCAACAGCCCCGCCAGAAGCAGCTACCAGAAAGTAATTGCTGATAAAAGCCACAAACAGGCCCAAAATAATGGCAATTTGCTGCGAGGTGGCCAGTGCCCCCCGGTATTTGGCCGGGGCAATTTCAGCAATGTAGGCAGGGGCCATGACTGAGGCCGCCCCTACGGCCAGGCCACCTAAAATACGGTAAACCACAAACTCTGCCGAGAAGCTGGCAATACCCGACCCCCAGGCCGAGATAATAAAAAACACAGCCGCAATACGCAGCATGGCCCGCCGCCCAAACTTATCGGCCAGGCTGCCTGCAAAAAATGCGCCTACAGCACAGCCCAATAACATGGAAGCCACGTTTGAGCCAATTTCTTTTTCACTTAAGCCAAAGGCCTTTTCAAGGCCGTCAACAGTGCCGTTAATTACACCACTGTCAAATCCAAACAAAAACCCCCCCAGCGTGGCCGAGACGGTTAGTAGGATAATGTAAAAGGTATTAGATTGATTGTCTGCCACAGTAGATTAGTATTAGTATTAATTGAAAGTACGATCTGCTAATGTAATATGAAAAATCACAATATAAAGCCTGTATTTGCAGCAATTGCCAAACTTTATGCAAAAAATAGTGTGGCTAAGCCTCAGTCCAAATCAAAGAGAAAGCCATAAGTGTTTTAATTACCCGGAAGAAGGAATAAAAAAACCGCTGGCTCTGAAAGAAACAGCGGTTTAATTACATTGATTAGCAGGTGCTTACAGATTAAAATTGTAGCCTACTACAATTAAAACGGGCAGTGGGTCAGTAAAATCGCCCACGCGGGGGTCGTTTTCAACACGCATTTCATCATCTTTAAAAGCTTGTGAGGTAATGGGCACCTGCAGGCCAATGTCCCAAAAATTACCTTCTTTACGGCGGCTGTTAATTTTAATGCCCAGGCCAAATGAAGGCCCGGTGTATACTTCGTTGTATTCTGACAGGCCCTCTACCCTGATGGCCGCATTCGTGCCAAACATAGCTGATAAATAGAACTGAGTACTTGCCTTACTGGGGAAGTCTTTAAGCAGGCCAATATTGTACCCCACGCCAGAAATCATATAACCCAACCCACCAAAAATGGTCAGGCCATAAGTAACATTAGTGCCTATGCGCCCCCCAATGCCACCATAGGGCAGCCCAAGGCCAATACCCAGGCTGGTTTCGCCTTTTTTACTGCTCAGGTGGTCTTTCTCCTGGGCATAGCTTTGTGTGGCCAGTGCCGTGCACAGCAGGGCAATGACTAAAAAATTTACACGCTTCATTTTAATTAAAAGTCCAGCTGTTGTCTAATACTTTTACATCGTCTTTAATTTTTTCGTAGCGCTCCATGCCTGATTTAATGAAAAAGGCCATGTCATCATCAAGGCCCTTCAGCTGGGTAGGCGCTCTTTTTGACATCAGTTTGTTAATTCGCTTTAGCATCTTTTCGTTATTGGGCGCGACGGGGTACAGCCTGGCAGCTGCCTTAAAGGCACCCATGGTGGGGCGGGCCTCAAACACGTAGGTGGCGTTGGGCTTTAAATCGGCTTTCAGGAAATCTCTGTTTTCTGAGGCAATCCAGAACAGGTGCTCGCCTGGCTCGCACTCATACTTGAAATAGTGCACCCCATTATTCTTTCCTAAAAACGTTTCGCCATCAAAGTACTTGAAATTAACCAGGGCACCTGTGCCTGATGAACGGACGAAGTAAACGAGCGATTTCCCTTCTGAAGGCTGTTCAAAGCTCTGAGCCTGTAATTGGCCAACAGCAAGGCAAATAAAAAATGCAAACATGAATAACTTGCTAACAGGTTTTAAGGTAAACATAAGATTTACTGTTTGTAAAATAAGTAATGGAATAAAAGATATTACAACAACTCAAACTTAACTGAATGCGCTGTTGATTACAATACCCTTTATTTAAAAGGTAACCGTTTTTGAATGGTTGCCTGAGCAGGCTATTACAATAGCATTTTAAACTTACCTTCGGGTTGGTAAGAGCTGGGCAAATCGGTTTCGTCAAGCATTTGCCTAATATCTATTTCAATATCAGTAGCCATGGCCACAATAGGCACGTCGTTGTAAAGCCCCTCAAAGGGGTTTTCGCTGTAATCGCCAATCATTTCCATAGTCCAGAACACCCACGACACAATGATTGTAAAGGGTATGCTAAGCCAGATTAGCCAGTTGGGTTGCAGGCCAGTAAATACATTCAGCATGCCAAACGGCAACAGAATAAGCAACAGCACAGCAAAAAAGTGGTTGACGGTGGCATACTGCCGCGGAAAGGGGAAATTCTTAATGCGCTCTGCCTTGCCCTGTAGGGTATACATTTCAGTAATTTGCTGTTGCAGCTCAAGGTGCCTGAAATGCTCAAGCGGGCCGTCAGTACGCAGCTGCATCAGGTCTTTGGTTTGCAGGCTTAGCAGGTGGGCCGCTTTGTTTTTTTTACTCATAATGTAAGCATAGTCGGCTTCGCTCAGGTAGGCTTTAAGTTTTTGCAGTTGGGCTTCGCTATAAGTAGTACCCTGCATGGCCCGAAAGGCCTCATCGCGCTTACCGTGGTGCTCCCAGTCTTTGGGTTTGCGCAACTCAATGCTCAGGGTATGCAGCCAGGCCACATGGCGGTGCACCAGTCGTTTTTTAATGGCCTGTAGCTGTTGTTGGGTTTGCTCTTGTGAAGTACCATGGTTGTTGATGAAGTTGCACGCCATGGCTGTAAACGACCGTGAGGTGTTGACCATGCCACCCCATATTTTACGGGCCTCCCAAAGGCGCTCATAAGAAGAGTTGTTTTTAAAGCCCAGGTAAAAAGAAACGGCAATACCTATGAGTGATATGGGCTGCCAGGGTATACTGAGCCAGTGCAAACCAGCCAGCTGGTACAACAGCACGGGTATTGAGTCAAAAATTACAAAAATTATGATGAACCGTAGCCCCCAGCGTAGGGTTTGGCCCAAAGAGTAACGTCTGCCAGCTTGCATGTGGTTGGTGTAGTTTAGGGGCTTTAGTATAGTACAATTGTGCAAGATAAGCAAACCCAACCACAGGCCATGGAAGGCCGTGCCGGGGTTTATTATTAAAGGGCTGCGGCCTGTATAAAAGTAAAACCCCCAAACATTTGGGGGCTTACAAGGGTAAAGTATAGAATCCTA
>CAZXTW010000692.1:0-3946 GCA_964643525.1 uncultured Roseivirgaceae bacterium | reverse complement strand
ATCAGCCCCCATAGAGCCCAGTGGCTCCGTACCTTTGCTGGCCATTGGGGCCAGGATCAGGCGCAAATCTTCAGTAGTATAATTAAAAGCCTGCTGGCGGCGGTGCAGCGTAGCCTCGTCATACCCATGGGGCACATACAGCGGGTCTGGCAGCAGGCGCAGCTTGGTGCGCGTTTGCTTAATCCACTCTTTATAAGGGTTTTGGCGGGCCAGCGTGCTCTTCAGTTCCTCATCACTCACAATGCGGCCCTGTTGCAGGTCAGCCACAAACATGCGGCCCGGTTGCAGGCGCCCCTTAAACACCACCTCTTCAGCAGCTACCGGCAGGGCCCCGGCCTCTGAGGCCATCACCACCTTGCCACTTTTGGTCAACAGGTAGCGGCAGGGGCGCAGCCCATTACGGTCAAGCGTAGCACCCACAATATTGCCGTCAGTAAAGCAAAGCGCGGCGGGGCCGTCCCACGGCTCAACCAACGAGGCATGGTACTTATAAAACGCCTTCTTCTCTTCGTCCATCTCTTTATTGTCCTGCCAGGCCTCGGGTATGAGCATCATAATGGCATGTGGCAGTGAGCGGCCAGCCAGCACCAGCATCTCTACCATGGCATCGAGGTTGGCAGAGTCAGAGTGGGCCGTATCACAAACGGGCAACAGCTTCTGAAAATCGTCAGCACTGAAATGCTTTGACTGAAACAGCGCTTCCTTAGACTTCATTTTATTTACGTTGCCCCGTATGGTGTTAATCTCTCCATTATGGGCCACGTAACGGAAGGGCTGCGCCAGCTTCCATTTAGGAAATGTATTGGTAGAAAACCGCGAGTGCACCACTGCCAGGGCAGATACCACGCGTGGGTCAGTCAGGTCAGGGTAATAGGGCTTTAGCTGGTCGGTACGCAGCTGCCCCTTATAAATAATGGTTCTGGCAGAAAACGACGAGAAATAAAAATCGCCGTTGTTACCCGGTATATTGTGACCAATATGGTGTACCGTTTCTTTACGCAGTACATAAATGCGGCGTTCAAGGTGGCTAGGGTCAACATTGGCTTCCTTCAACTTCACAAATACCTGCTCGCTGTGCTGCTCTACCGACAGGGCCGAGGCCCCTATCTGGTCATTAATGGTAGGCACAGGGCGGTAACCCAATAGCTCAAAACCCTGCGCATCAATATACCCGTTCAGCACTTCGCGGCAGGCCTCGCGTACTTTGGCCACCGCCGGAAAAAAGATTTGCCCCACCCCATACTGCCCGGCAGGCGGCAGGGTAAAGCCCAGCTTTTGGCATTCTTCAAGAAAATACGCATGCGGTACCTGAATCAATATGCCGGCACCATCACCCGACTCCGGCTCGCAGCCGCAGGCACCACGGTGCTCCATATTGGTTAGCATCGTAATGGCATCAGTAATAATGCTGTGGCTTTTGGCACCATTCAGGTTGGCCACAAAACCAATGCCGCACGAGTCGTGCTCTAGTTCAGGCGTATATAGCGATTTTTCAACTTGTTGATTCTCCTTGTTATTCTGTCGCACCTCTTCAGCCTCCTGGCTACTGTCGGTACGTATCGCTCTGGTGGTCATAAGCAATCAAAATACAAATGATACAGTAAATAAGGTCTGGGCAGGTTAACGTTACGTAAGTAGCATTCAATTCAAAAGTACATTCTAAACATTAATGCCCTTATAAGTAGTAGTATGCGTGTAATCAGCCTACAAATAAACTCAAAATAATTGACATACAAACTGACTAATGCCAATTCATAATTTCACCATACCCTATCCTGACAGAATAATTACCTACTAACCACCTAATCACGTTAACGCATTCATAAATAACAATGCTGCTGACTATAATTTCTTGCCATAATTTCAAAATCTATCCTAAAGCCCGCATAAAATTAAAATGTTGAGGCACACCCCTCATGGCGGGGAGCTGTCCACAGCGGCGTGGCCTTAACGTGGGCTTGTGTGGTGGTGGCTTCGCTGTGGTCCCCTTTTCTTTTGGTTCGTTTTCTTTTGGGGAAGCAAAAAGGACCGAGTGTTTTAAATTAGCCTGTGGCTGATTTAAACGAGGGGCCAGTTTGCAGCGAAGAAACGGAGCAGTACCGCCTCAGTGCCTACAAAAATATCTATAACACTGATTACTCACTTTACAACCTCGCATTTGGTTCCAACCAGGCTTATGTATAATTTCAACCTCAGAACAGAAAACCTATGGAAAGCGGCAACTACACATTAAAAGGGGCAGGCAATGCCGAACTCTCTGGCCGGTACTGGCTACCTACAGAGGGGCTAAAGGCAGTGGTAAGCCTAACCCACGGCCTGGGCGAACACAAAAGCCGGTACCACCATGTGGGGCAGTACCTGTGCCAGGCCGGTATAGGCCTGTATGCGTACGACCAGCGGGGCCATGGCCACTCGGCCGGCAAGCGGGGCCATACCCCCAGCTTTAACCACCTGCTTGATGACCTGGCCCAGCACATTGCCCTCGTGGCGGGCAACCACCCCAGTGCACCGCTGTTTCTTTATGGCCACAGCCTGGGCGGCAACGTGGTGGCCAACTACCTGGTGCACCGCAATACCAGTGGCATCCGTGGGGGCATCCTGTCATCACCCTGGCTTACACTGGCCATGAATCCCCCTGCCGTACAGGTGGCCGTAGCCAAAGTAGTGAACGCCATACTGCCAGCCCTGACACAAAGCAACCAACTGAAGCCTGAGCACCTCAGCACCGACCCTGCCGTGGTGCAGGCCTATCTGGATGACCCCCTGGTGCACGACCGCCTTTCAGTTCGGTTATTCTTTGAAGCCTACCCTGCCGGGCAGCAGGCCATTGCCCTGGCCAAACAGGTAGCCGTGCCCGTACTGGCCTTTCATGGCACTGACGACCATATTACCGGCATTGACGGAACACGTGCCTTTGCCAAAGCCGTGCCCAAGGGCACCTTCAAAGCCTGGGAAAGCATGCGCCACGAAACACACAATGAACCCAGTTATGAAGACGTATTAAATACGGTGGTGCAATGGGTTTCAATTAATAGTGAATAATGAATAGCCCTTTAGGCAATGAATAGTTAATAATGATTAATTAATAGCCTTCAGTTGCTGGCGCAAGCTTCCAGGCTCGTAGCGAAATGGCATAGCCACAATAATAACAGGTTACACCCCATGAAATTCAAATCTTTTACAATAGCCCTTTTAGTATTTGGTGTTCTATTGATTATGACCACCTGTACAGGAACAGAAAAGCAACAGCCAGTAAGTGATGTGGTGCTGAACAGCCAGTACAACAACGTGTACCGACTGCTTGACGGCACCTGGCAGGGCCAGTTTTATGTACTGACCGACCAACGTGGCCAGCCTGATGGCGCCCCACAACCCAAACAGTTTACCCTGGCCGATATACAGGCCCTGCCGTTAGACACCTCGCTGGTGGTTGACGTGGTGCAGAAATACACCAGCACCAGCGCCACCTTTCAAAAAGTAGAAATTGCCGATACCTACACCACCCCAACCGGTGACCGTAAAACGGTAACCAGCATTGGCATGAACACGGTAGAAAGCGGGCAAATGCTATGCACGGTATACAAACCTGATGATACGGTGCGGCACATAGGCGGCACCAATGGCAACAATGTAATTTACTGGCAGCGCAGCCTGCCCGCTCCACGCCTGCGAATTGAATACTTTATTGAAACCGTAACCGCCAATGCCTATACCATTATGGGCTGGGGTTACTACGGGGGCGACAACCCGGCCAAGCCCCCCAAAAACTGGTTTGTGGCCCGGTATACACGCGCCGCAGGGCAAATGCCCACTGGCATGTACTTAGGCGACCCTGAAGGTATATTTGCCCCCATAGCTATACCCAATGCCCCGATGGATTCTTTCCCCCTGCACCCTGAACCCATGCTGTTTGCCAACCATATAGCAGAAGTAAGGCTGGGTGTAC
>CAZXTW010000691.1:0-3952 GCA_964643525.1 uncultured Roseivirgaceae bacterium | reverse complement strand
CATCAGAAGGGCAACCCATGGACTCTGGGTCATTTTGGCTTACATCATAAAAACGTACGAACTCGATTAGATCTTCATCAGAAGGGTTGCGCTTAAACACTTTTCGATTACCCAAACACCAAGTTTCAAAGCATTTGTTTTGCACTATAATCACCAGCTTGGCTGGTGGTGCTATCTTAACTTTATTCACCTGTAGGTAAGTATTGATCTCATCCTTGATTAGTGCTACCTCTAACTCATCTGCATCTAAACACAGCACCAAATAGTCTATATCGCCGTGATCATTGACCTCTTCTACCGCACTATTTAAAAAGTTTAATATGGAAGGATACCCCTGCCCGCTAATTAAACAGTATTCATTGTAGGTGATGAGCGATGCTGACTTCACTAAATTTAGCTGGGGCACTAGCGTCTTTAACCACTTTGGATACACCTGCCGTTCGGTTTGTCGGCCTTCTACCAAAAAGTATAAGTTCATGTTATGCTACTTCCGTACCTTTCTGAAATTCATCTAACTGAAGCAGCTGCATAAAGGCCGTATGCTTAGACTTGCCCAATGCAAACTCATCGGCATTGTGTGTTTTCACTACACCTGCCCTTCTGGTTACAATCTTCCAATGCTTGAAGTTAATGGCATTTATAATGTATGGGTGGTGGCTGGTAATAATAAACTGCAAGCTACGCCGTTGCTGTAGCATATCGTTGGTCAATTCATCAATACAGTTTGTTCCTAAACTGTTTTCAAACTCATCAATGAGGAATACCGTTCCATTGGCCGAGAGGTGTAAGGCGCTTAACTGCATTAAGACCCGGTACATGCCTGCTGATATCTGAGACTGAGAAACCCAGGTTGAAGAACCTTCTTCTCTTAAACAAAGTGAAAGAAATTGATTGTACTCCCTGTTCTTTTGGAACTCAACCCGCTCTACAAATGGAAATATGTCTATAAACCGATCTACAATAGTCCTAAAAACGGTCAGTTTACAAGTCCAAGCAATACGCAACTTCAAGGGAATTGAAAAGTGAGTTTCGCGAAGCGCTTTAACGTCTTTGTATAGACCAAAATCAACACTTGAAAAGAACTGTGCATCTGTGAAGGCATTCACAGGTATAGATGGTTCCTGGCCAAAGTAGTCAACAAACTCTATTTGATTCAATGATTCTTTCATTTCACGAATAAAGCCTTCCTCTAAATGCTGAAGCAAGCTTTTATCACGTGCAAGCTTAATTATTGGCTCGCCGTTTAAGACAGTTTCATCTTTTTTTCTTTCAACTGCCAATGTACCGTTTTTATAAATTTGCTCATAAGCGATGTAGGCAGGCATTGCATCAAGTTGTTCACGGGTTCGGCCCAATATGCCATGTGAGGCTTCTTTCGTTTCAAATTTACCCTGCCAAATAAACTCAGTACCATGTAAAGAGGTGAACGCCACCTTCCATTCAACACCAGCAAAAGTCTTCCCCTTTGCAATTTTACCTAATGAATCTATAGCCTTTAATATCTGAGTTTTACCCACACCAGAAGCCCCAACTAATAAGGTAAGCTTGTCGAAAGATGTAGCTTGAAGACACCAATCTCTTTCCTTATCGAAATATTCAAAGGTCTTTACACGCATGATTCCTTAGTTAGACTTGTAAATATAGCAGTTATTTCACTATTTGATCCATACGCTTAACTACCTATGGTATGCTATCAATCATAAAAAGTACCTCTACATTATTTGTATTCATACTGTTGGCAACTAACACCGCCCGGGCCCAAACCGAGGCGGCCATTGCCAAAATCAGGCAGCAGTATGCTGAAATAACCAGCAACAAAAACCAGTACATTACTGATGTGGAAACCTACCTGGGTGAGGAAGAAGACCCGGAAGCTGCCAGAGAAAATGAAACCGGAGACTATTATGGCACCAAGGTGAACTACCTTGATGATAGTTATAAACTGATGCTGATAGAGATTGACGAGACCACAGAGGTGTACGCAACTGCCAGCAAGCAAACGCGCAAACGGGAATACTACTTTTGGGAGGGCGACTTGTTTTTTTACTTTGAGCATACCGAAAGCCAACCCAAAACAGGAAGCCCGGCAGGCACCACCACTGAAGAACGTATTTATATAGCCAATGGCCAAATAATCCGCTGGCTTAAAAAGCAGGCTGAAGGCACTGGGCAAGACTTGAGCAAAGTGGCCAACACCCCTCACCCCATTGGCAACGGGGCCACCAGCCAGTACAAGCAATTGAGCCGCTATGTTGATTTAGCACCTGAGTGGTAGCCAAAAAAAGCCCCGCCAGTGGCAGGGCTTTAGGTTTACTGGCTTATAGTGGTATTTAGGGTGTTACTATATCAAATGTATAACTGGTTGCATCTAACTTCGATAAGAAATTAGTAAAAGCATCCGGATCAGTACCATTGCCAGGCACAATATCTATATCAGGGTTATTTTGAACAAAGCCTACAGGGTCATTAGCAAAGCATAAAGCCTTAAAAGTAGCCAAGTGCAAGCCTATGGTAGCGGTAGGCACTCCCAAATGTACTTCTTTGGAGTCAGTCCCTACACGTGTTGTAACAGCTCCGTTTTTAATAATTATTGCTACTTTTTCTGGAGCTTCGGCATCAGGTATATCAATTGTTAAATGAAAGGTATACTCCATAAGGCCAGCATCAGACTCATTTCCCTGAAAACGCATAGCAATGTAATCAAGTAAAAGCTCAACTGAGAGGCCTTCGATGATATCTTTTCCCAGTCCGCTGCCGCTATAATTTGTGTCAATCCCAAACCTAAGCTCTTGTGCACCAGATAGGTAAAAGTTGCGCCAGGGGCCAGACTCTGCCTGGTAGCCCAATTGCTCGTAGGCATCGGCCAGGAGGTATTTGGCATCCTGGTTGTTCTCATCAGCAAAAACCAAATGGTTCATTAACTCTGCTACCCACCGGTAATCGCCAGCATCATAGGCCTCAGTTGCTTTGGCAATCATCGCCTCAGCACCAATTAATTCTACGTATTTTAAGGCAGCTTCTTGTGGTGGGTAGGGGTACAGGTTGGCGGGGTTGCCGTCAAACCAGCCAAAATAAAACTGGTACTGTGCTTTAGAATTATGGCTTACCGTACCATAGTAGTCACGGTTAAAAAAGTTAGTATCTAATGACTCGGGCAGTCTAAGCATTTCAGATATTTCTCTTGATGTATACCCCTTATTGGCCAGACGCAGGCTTTGGTCATGCAAAAACTTGTATAGATCACGTTGTTTTTCCCAAAAGGGTTTGATTGTGCTATTGCCCCAGGTAGGCCAATGGTGTGGGCCAAATGAAATTTGCACATCATCACCATAATCAAAAATGGTTTTGTCAATGTACTTGCTCCACTTCAGGCCGTCTCTTACCTTGGCACCACGCAACGTATACAGGTTATGTAAGCTTCTGGTCAGATTTTCAGCCTGGAAAAATGCCTGCTGGTCTTTAAAGTAAAACATCATTTCGGCTGGCGCTTCAGCATCTGGCGTATAGAAAAAGTCTACTGTAATGCCATCAATAATTAGCTCCTGCTTTTCTTCATCAGAAATCTCTATAGTACCATCCAAAATACCAGAAGTCCCTTCAGCCAGTGTAGTACCCATGCCACTACCCAGTGTTCCTTTGGCATTTTTATTAAGCAGGTTACCATACATATAGGTAGCCCTGCGGCCCATGGCACTACCCGCCATTACATTTTCACTTACAGCCTCTTCAAAAAAGCCTTTAGGCACGTATATCTCAATCAAGTTCTCCAATCCTGCATAGCCTATCTCATCATTATAGTCCATTACTCCTTGAATACCCCCAAAATGGTCAAGGTGGCTGTGAGAGATGATAATATTCAATACAGGAATATTACCATAGTTTTCACGTACTAACCTTAAGGCCGCAAGTGCAGTTTCTTTACTTGACACAGGGTCAATCACTATCCAGCCAT
>CAZXTW010000690.1:0-3973 GCA_964643525.1 uncultured Roseivirgaceae bacterium | reverse complement strand
GAATTGGTAGACACGTCAGACTTAAAATCTGATGGCCATTATGGCCGTGCGGGTTCAAGTCCCGCTCCTGGTACAACGTAGCCCTTGCGCTACTCAAAAAAAGTCAGCTGCGGCTGACTTTTTTCGTTTCTACCTACAAGCTTAGGATCAAGCAGAAAAGTTGAGGAGGTAGCACACACAAACAACCCCAAAATTACTGCTGAAGGTGAGTGCTTGGTGATAGGCCCCACAAGATAATTATCAGACCTACTGATAGAGAAAATATTTTCGTTTGCCAGTGCTTGTATATTCAGCCCAATGATTGCCTCAATTGTTTTGCACTCGTATCATACCAATCACCAGCTTAGTATTAAATTGGCAATACATATCAATGACATTTACACCTTGCTGCCCATAAAAACATAAAGTGCAAATATCATTTGTGGCTCCTTATCGTTAAATTTGAATATGGCAGCGTTAAAAGAAATACTGATTCAACGCATTCAGGAAACTGATGACCCAAAAATACTTGCTAATATCTCTCGCTTATTAGAGGTCAATACTGATAGCAGTGAAGTATATGAATTCTCTGAAGAGCAATTAGCAGCTATTGCCGAAGCAGAAGATCAAATCAGCAAAGGCCAATACCTATCCAACGAGCAAGCCAACAAAGAAGCTGATGAATGGCTAAAAAACAGGTAATCTGGTCTATAAGGGCACAGCAAGATAGATTAGCTTTTTTTGAATATTGGATCAACCGCAATGGAAGCAAGGTTTATGCTAAAAAGCTAAGTAAGCTTTTCACAGATGCAACAGTACAAATCGCTGCCTACCCAAAAATTGGCAAATCAACAATTCGCAGCGACATCAGAATAGCTGTGATAAAAGACTATCTTATGCTCTATAAGGTGAACCCCAACCAAATAGAAATCCTCACCTTATTCGATAGCCGGCAAAACCCCACAAAGCTAGATAAGCAATTGAAGAAAATGTAATTGCCGTGAACCTCCGATACTCTCCAATCAAAACCAGAGATCTGTACAACTACTGTAGTTCTACTTTAGAAGATGAAGTTGTAATGCATCCTCTATTCGCTTGAATAGCCAATACTTTATTAGTTAGCTAATCTTCTAATAGTTATTTTATTAACGGCAGAGAAAGTAATCTAGGCTCATACAAGTATATCTATTAACATATTAATATTAAGCACATTAGGACTTCTAAAAACCTCTCCGGAGTTCTCAGCTTCGAGTTCAACACTTAATGATTTAAGCAGGGCATCATTCATCAAATTAACTAATAAAACAGGCTTTATTGTGCAGTGGCCATATTCTTCAATTTGGCTTATTCTCTTTACGTCTTTTACTAGCTTTCCGAAGTGTTCCCTTATTTTTTGGCGTAACTTCTTTTCTAGGGTATTAAGCTTATACATCTTGCACTCAACTATGAATAATTCATTTCCAATATAAAACCAGCAATCAATTTCTATATCGTTAGATATTCTTTTCTGTAATTCATATTCAATACCTAGTGTATCTAACTTCCAAGCTAAAGCGTCTAATAATAAGCCATCTTTATTTTTAACTATTTTATAGATTTCTTGATCTAAATCATACGGAATATAGTATGTTAGCTTTTTGGCACATATTGGACATTTTAATTCGGGAAGCTTCCTTGGGTTAATTTTCAATTGAAAAACCCCCCTATATGTGCCAGGTTCACAACTCATGCACTCAATAAATGCATCCTCATTACTCGAGGATATAATTTTACTTTCAAATAGTAAACTGAATAATTTCAACCTTGATTCAAATTCGTCAATATCATAAAGGGCATTTACCAATACTTGATTGGTATTGTACAAACTTTTATATGATAGGTTGACATATATATCTTTACCTGCTCTAATAAACTCTAAAAAATTCCACAAGTTTCGCTCTGATAATGCAGATTTAAAGTTTTTAGAAACTATTTCTTTACTAAAAAAACTTTCTATTCCTTTCAAATTAGAAATATTTTTTGGAATAAAGCCATACACTTTTAGTGCGTCTAAAATTAAATCGCCTCTTTCCTCCTCATCTGCAGATATTATGGAAAGCGCTATTGAAACAACTCGAAACAAATCACGGTCAAGATCATTCAATAGTTTGTTTATCGGCTTGCTAAATTTAGATTCAATGAAGTTTATAACCAAAGGAGTATACAATTCAATCTTTTGGTTAAATATTTCTTCGTTTCTAATGCTATTATTTTCTGTTCTATATCTTAATGTTTCATGATCGAAGCTATCCTTGCTTTCAATATTTGATATTATAATTCTTGGAAAAGATATACTAGTACTGTTGCCGTCAAAATCAATTTTTTTAGTATCTAATAGCTCTTCCTTAGAAAGCAAAAATAGATTTTGACAAGCCCTATTTTTCCAAAATAGATTATAAAATACTTTCCTTGATTGACCCATTTTATTCACTTTGTTATTAGCACAAATTAAAGAAAATTAGTGATCAAGCAGAAAGCCTAAAGACAGAAAACAAAAACACTCTCAACATTAATGCTGAATGTGAATGCCTGATGGTTGACCCCACGGGATAACTATCAAATTAAATGATAGAGAAATTTTATTTGTTTACTTCTGTCTTTGGGCGTGGGTGTAACCTTTATGTTAATTGGCATATTATTCTAGGCAAGGGTGGTCGTTAATACCAAAGAAATATTGATTGACTTGCCTTAATCATTGGCAAAACTAGAAATAGCCAACAATGGGTGACTTTAAATGGAACGTCGATTCTATTGAGCTATACTTTCGTTTTATAGAACGACTTGACACAGAAACAAAGAAAAAGTGGAGAGCCAAACTAGCCAACTCAATTGAGCCGAAGGAAACGCCATCGAAAAAGCGGGTTACATCAAATGACCTCTACGGTGCCTGGGAAAACAGCCGAACTGCTTAGGAGATTATTGCGGAAATTAGAAATGCAAGAGTAAACCAAAGAGACATAGAAACTTTTGATTAAGAAGTATTTGCTCAATAACGGTTTACAATTTTACTTTTATGGCCTCAATTTCTTCTAAGGTAAAATGCGCATAGGGCATAATCTTATCAAAGGGCTCACCGTCTCGCAGCATTATTTGGGCTATTTCCAAATCTCTTTCCTTTCTACCTTTAGAAAGCCCTCTGGCTTCACTGTCTCTATGGTCTTGATTGTATACGCCAATCATGGTTTCTCCAAGGTTTTCTTTTAGAACAGTTTCAAAAGCTGTTATGCTGTGAGAACGTAGCTAGAATAGAATTGGATAGGGCCAGAATTTCGCGGTTTGGCAGGTTGTGGTGGTTACGTAATTATCATGCGTAAGGCTTACAGTTCTGCATTAATAGCCTCAACCTCACTTCTTGAAAGGCCAGTATAATCCATTACCTTGTCAACAGCTTCATTTCTTTGAAGCATTAACTTTGCTATCTCGAAATCCCTTTCCTTTCTGCCTTCCTGCCTGCCCAGATTTTTGCTATCAATATGATCTTGATTATAAACGCCTATCATATCTTCTCCTTTAGTTTCTTTTAGAACAGTTTCAAAAGCTGTTATGCTGTGAGAACGTAGCTAGAATAAATTGGATAGGGCCAGAATTTCGCGGTTTGGCAGGTTGTGGTGGTTACGTAATTATCATGCGTAAGGCTTACAGTTCTGCATTAATAGCCTCAACCTCACTTCTTGAAAGGCCAGTATAATCCATTACTTTGTCAACAGCTTCATTTCTTTGAAGCATTAACTTTGCTATTTCATAATCTCGTTCCTTTCTGCCTTCCTTTCTACCTTTAGAAAGCCCTCTGGCTTCACTGTCTCTATGGTCTTGATTGTATACGCCAATCATGGTTTCTCCAAGGTTTTCTTTTAGAACAGTTTCAAAAGCTGTTATGCTGTGAGAACGTAGCTAGAATAGAATTGGATAGGGCCAGAATTTCGCGGTTTGGCAGGTTGTGGTGGTTACGTAATTA
>CAZXTW010000689.1:0-3987 GCA_964643525.1 uncultured Roseivirgaceae bacterium | reverse complement strand
CCCAGTCAACACGCCAGCCGGGCATTTGCCAGGTATCATAAATATCCCAACCACGGTTGTTGGCAATAACTGGTTGCTCAAAGCAGCCATTTACTACCAGGTTGTTCTGTATATCACAGTTGTAAGGTGCATCTTGAGCAGGCTCACCAGAGGCGCCATTCAGGCACTCAATGCCGTTTACATCAAAACCATCTGCAGTACCAGTAAATTGGCTGGGGTCTGAGCGGTCAACAATTTTAAAGTATTGGGCTGAGCCAACATTGGCACTGTCAAGGTCATACTCAGCATCCTGGCATCCTTGGCCCAGTGAGGCCCATTGGGTGCCCGTCCAGGCATAAACCTCTGCTGTTTCGGGGTATTTCGTGCAGCTTGGGTTGTTGTATGAGGTTTCAACCAGGCGCAGGTCGTTGCCGGGGCCATTGGCTATTGGTGCATCAAAAGAAAGGATGATTTCACCACCAAAACCAAGCGCTACGAAGTTAATTGGGCTCACGCGGGTGTCAGTATCGTCTGGCTGGCCAAGGGCCTGTAGTGGGTTGCTGCGGTCAGCATCAACAGGGCCACCGTTTTGAGTGTAGCCCTGGGTAAAGCTGTATACTGATGCAGCGTAGCAGGTTTGAGGTATTACCTCTTCACAAACAGGAGCAAGATCCATATTAAAGTCGCCCTGTACGCGGCCAGAGTGGCCGCCCACGCTAAAGTCAGTATGGAACCATGCGGCAGCACCAAAGCCCAGGCTACGGCCACTGGCGGTAGTGCCTATTTGCAGGCCATTACCTGCCATTTGCTCAAAAGAGGCCGTGCCATCGCCACCAAGCTCTTCCATGCCACCTTCTTCCATGACCAGAATTAACCAATCACTTGGGTCGTGGTGTTCAGCACCCAGCTGCTGGTAAGGGGGTACGTTGGTGGCAGGTGCCACATATTTGGCTTGTACCTTCCACTTGGTGCCTAATTTGTTTTGATGGCTGCTGCTTTGTACGAATGATACTGAGGCGGTACCTTCAATGATGGCGCCGCTGTTGTCGCGTGCTACTTTAATGGTGGCGCCATCTTCCCAGCTCATGTAGGTGCGCTGGCCACCATATAGCTTGGCAAACCACAGCGCAAATTTGGGAAACCTGAGCTTATCTTCAGGGCCAATTTCAGCGTCGGTCAGGTTGTATACCAGGCTGTCAATGCAGGGGTCAACAGGCTCTGGCTGATCACAGATAGATTCAAGGTCCCAGTTAAAGTCACCCTGTACATTGCCACTGTAGCCATCAACACTGTAGTTTACATGGAACCACGCGGCAGCGCCAAAACCCAGGCTACGGCCACTGGCGGTAGTGCCTATTTGCAGGCCTGAGCCAGCCATTTGCGTAAAGGTGGCCGTACCGTTGCCTTCAACCTCAGTCATGCTGCCCGATTCCATTTCAAGAATAACCCAATCTGTAGGGTTGTGGTCAACACGACTTAGCTGGCGGTAGGGGGGGATGTCAGTATCGGGCAATACGTAGGTAGCTTCAACCTGCCATTTGGTGCCTACTTTGTACCTGTAAATACCGGCCTGCACGTAGCTAACAATGGCAGTACCGCTTACAGTGGCCCTGCTGTTGTCTTTGGCTACGGTTAGGGTAGCGTCATCATCCCAAACCATGTATGTGCGTTGGTTACCGTATAAGCGCTGGAACCACAGGGCAAATTCTGGGTAGCGCATTAAATCTTCAGAGCCAATCTGGGCAGCACTGATTTGATATACGGTATTGTTATCGCAAGCATCATTATCAGGTGTGCAGGTGGTTTCAAGGTTCAGGTTAAAATCACCCTTACCGGTGCGGCCGTCATCACTTTGCCAGCTAAACCATACTGCTGCGCCAAACTCACCATTTTTGCCATTGGCAAAGTCACCCAGCTGGAATGAGGGGCCCCTGTGGGTAATGTTGGCAGAGCTGCCATCGCCCCCGATTTCAGTAATGGTGGCATCGCCATTACGTACTACGTAGTAGATCCAGCTATCAGATACAGCTTCCTGCTGGCCATTTTTGTTGTTTTCATATTTGGGTGAGCCTGGCAGCATGCCTTCGTCAAGGTTTACATCAACAAACCAGCGCTCTCCATTGTTGGTAGGGCTGCTAACAGTAGCTACGCCGTACATACGGGCAGTGCCATCATTGGCGATATCGAGGTAGGCGTTATCTTCAAAATGGAAAATAGCCTTTTCGCCAGAAGCAAAGAAGTCGGGCATCCAAATGCTGTGGTGTTTGGCACTGGTGAGGGTGTACCTGAGAATATCGTCTGGGCAGCCAGTGGCATCGCAAACGCTGTCAAGGTTTACGTTAAAATCACCCACACCGCTGCTTACTGCTGCATAAGGGTCGCGCTGGTAGTTAAACCATGATGACATGCCAAAGTTGGCATTTTTGTCGTTGGCACCAAGCCCTACCTGTACTGCATGGGGGGCACCTCTTTGTGTAAAAGTGGCAGCACCATTGCCCAGTATTTCAACAATGTTGGCACGGGTAGGGTCAATATCAAAGTACTCCCACAGGCTGGGGTCATTGCCACCTTTGGGTGATTTTGGGGTAGCGCCCTGTGGCCTTTCAGTAAACCAAACGTCTACACGCCAGATTTCACCAATATGGCCTGGGCCATTAAACACCTCGCCATGGCCATGCAGGCGGGCATAGCCATTGTTATATATATCAAAGTAAGTGTTTTCGTCAAAGAGCCACTCGGCCTTGTTGCCTTCAAAAAAGTTAGGGGCGGTAAGGGCATGGTCGTTGGCATTAAAGCGCGATGCCAGCAAACGGGTGGTGTTGGCTGGGCATTCATCACTACTGTCTTGCAGGTAGTCAAGGTCAAGGTTGAAATCACCTTTTTTGTTGGTAGCAATGCCTGGCCGTGTAAAGCGGAACCAGGTAGAGGCGCCGAATTTGGCGTTTTTGCCGCTGGCGGTAAAGCCCATTTGCCAATAGGTGCCGGGCTCTTGGGTAAGTGTGGCGCTTACCTCGCCATTACGTGATATGGTGCCGCTGGTAATTACATAGTAATTCCAGGTGTCTGTGACAGAAGCGGGCTGTGTACCGCTTTTCAGTTCTTTTTTAGGCCAGCCGGTGTCATCTGCCTGCATCCAGACATCAACAAGCCATTCTTCGCCAATGTGTGAACCTTTAGAAACCGTAGCCGAGCCATGCAGGTGTAACCGGCCGTCATAATAGCGATCGGCATAGGCCTCTGTGAATTGCATTTCAGCGGCGCCATCATTAAAAAAGCCAGGTACCCACACACTGTGGTTATGGCTGGCATTGTGGTAGGCGGGATCTGAAACAGCACTTGTGACTTGATACCTGATTGATTCGCTTGGAGCTTGTGCCTGTACTATGTGTACGTTGAGTAGACAGACGAGCAGCAATAGTTTAGAGTACGTAAAAATTTTCATCGATATGCGGTACGTTTTAAGTTTTGGGCGGGCTTTTAATTGACCCATGTGTGCAGAGCTTCGAGTATTTACTTAAAATAATTAAATCGCTTATAGCAAAAATAACATTATATGGCGGTTGTTACAAACTCTATAATCTATATCACTATTTAGTTGCTTGGTGCTGGCTTATGATAATGCTATTGCTTCATGGAATAGGACTAATTTTTGTCTTAAAGGATTAGAATAGTGCTATTTATAATAAATTTTTTCTTTTTTCGTTTATTTCCTTTTGTGTTACCTTACCTGTTTATGAAGTAATGGATTTGTGCTAACGGAAAACAATGATTTTATGGAGGAGCAAAGGCATTCATCAAAAGCACCAGAACCGGTAGGGTTGTACCCGCATAGCCGGCGGGTAGGCAACCTTTTATTTTTGTCTGGCGTGGGGCCTCGGCAAAAGGGGCAAAAGGATATACCTGGGGTGGTTTTGAATGCAACTGGTGGTATAGCCACTTATGATATTGCGGCACAGTGCCATGCCGTATTTAATAATGTACGGTATATACTTGAGGATTGCGGCTCTG